>NZ_JBEZJL010000043.1:0-87091 GCF_040651755.1 Actinomadura sp. NPDC048394
ATGCAGACCCAGGTCCCCGACCACTCCGCCACGCTGCGCTCCTGATCGGGGACGCTGGTCAGGTCCGTTCCCATCCGCGGCGGACCGGGACCGCGTGGAACCGCTACTGGAGGCGCTGGGCCCGCGCCTGGACGCGCTGCTCGGGCCCGACCGGGTGATCACCGACCCGGTGCGGCTGCGCACGTACGAGTGCGACGGCCTCACCAACCACCGCTCGACGCCCGGGATCGTCGTGCTGCCCGACACCGCCGAGGAGATCGCGGCGATCGTGCGCGCGTGCGCGGACGCGGGCGTCCCCTACGTGGCGCGCGGGTCCGGGACGGGCCTGTCCGGCGGGGCGCTCCCCCGCGCGGACGGGGTGCTGATCGTCACGTCCCGGATGCGGCGGATCCTGGAGATCGACATCCCGGGGCAGCGGGCCGTGGTCGAGCCCGGCGTGATCAACCTGGACGTGACGCGGGCCGTCCGCCCGTACGGGTACTACTTCGCGCCCGACCCGTCCAGCCAGCAGATCTGCTCGGTCGGCGGGAACGTGGCGGAGAACTCCGGCGGCGCGCACTGCCTGAAGTACGGGTTCACCGCCCACCACGTGCTCGCGTGCGAGGTCGTGACGCCGGACGGCGAGCTGGTGGAGCTGGCGGCGGACGGTCCCGGCTACGACCTGCTCGGCGTGTTCGTCGGGGCGGAGGGCACCCTCGGCATCACCACCAAGATCACGGTGCGGCTGACGCGGGTGCCGGAGACGGTGCAGACGCTGCTCGCGGCGTTCGAGTCGATCGAGGCGGGCGGCAGAGCGGTGTCGGCGATCATCGGCGCGGGGATGGTGCCGGCGGCGATCGAGATGATGGACGCGCTGTCGATCGAGGCGGCGGAGGCGGCGGTGCGCTGCGAGTACCCGCCGGGCGCGGGCGCGGTGCTGATCGTGGAGCTGGACGGCCCGGACGCGGAGGTCGCCGCGCAGTTCGCCGAGGTGGAGCGGCTGTGCCGGGACGCGGGCGCGTTCGAGATCCGGATCGCGGCGGACGACGCGGAGCGCGCGCTGATCTGGAAGGGGCGCAAGTCGGCGTTCGCGGCGGTCGGCCGGATCAGCCCCGCCTACATCGTGCAGGACGGCGTCATCCCGCGCACGGCGCTGCCGCGGGTGCTGGCGCGGATCGACGCGCTGTCGGCCGAGTCGGGCGTGCGGGTCGCGAACGTGTTCCACGCCGGGGACGGCAACCTGCATCCGCTGGTGCTGTTCGACGACGCCGAGCCGGGCGCCGCGGAGCGCGCCGAGGAGGTGTCGGGCGCGATCCTCGACCTGTGCATCGAGCACGGCGGGTCCATCACCGGCGAGCACGGCGTGGGCGTCGACAAGTCCCGCTACATGCCGCGGATGTTCACCGACACCGATCTGGACACGATGCAGATGGTCCGCTGCGGGTTCGATCCCGCGGGACTGTGCAACCCGGGGAAGGTCTTCCCCACGCCGCGGCTGTGCGGCGAGGTCCCGGGCGTGCGGAAGGGCCCGCACCCGTACGAGGGAAAGGCGGACATCTTCTGATGCGGCCGTTGGAGGCTCTGGCGAAGGTCTGCGACGACGTCCGCGCCGGCGAGCCCGAGGAGGGCGTGCTGGGTGTGCAGCCCGCGCTGGTGGCGGCGCCGTCGTCGGTCGCGGAGGCCGCGGAGGTGATGCGCGTCGCCGCCGAGCAGGGCCTGTCCGTGGTCCCGCGCGGCGCCGAGACGCGGCTGGACTGGGGGACTCCCCCGGAGCGCTGCGACCTGCTCGTGGACACCCACCGGCTGGACAGGCTGGTCGAGCACGCCTCCGGCGACCTCGTCGCCACGGCGGAGGCCGGCCTGCCGCTGGAGACGCTGGCGGAGAGGCTCGCGGAGAAGGGGCAGCGGCTGTCCCTGGACGTCCCGCTGCCCGGTTCCACGGTCGGCGGGACGATCGCCACCGGGGCCGCCGGCCCGCTCCGGACGCTGTTCGGGACGCCGCGCAACCTCGTCATCGGACTCACGGTCGTGCGGGCGGACGGGAAGATCGCACGGTCCGGCGGGAAGGTCGTCAAGAACGTCGCGGGCTACGACCTGGGGCGGCTGTTCTCCGGCTCGTACGGGACCCTCGGGCTCATCGTGGAGGCGACGTTCCGCCTCCATCCGGTGCCGGCCGCGACGGCGTGGGTCACGCGCCGGGTGAGCGGCCCGGAAGAGGCACACGAAGCCGTCCAAGCCGTCCTGCACTCCCCCACCTCGCCGAGTGCTCTCGAGTACATCGGTCCTGGGACGGTCGCGGCGCTGCTGGAAGGCGTTCCGGACGGTGTCGCCGCGCGCGCTGGGCAGCTCGTCAAGCTCCTCGGTGGCGATGCCCGGGTCACCGAGGATGCGCCGGACGGCTGGGGCCTGTACCCGGACGGCACCACCCTCATCGACGTGACCGCACCACCGCCGTCCCTCCGCGAACTCATCGGCCTTGTCGACGGCCTACAGCACGACGTGGCGATGACATGGAGCGGCAGCGGACACGGACAGATCGGTCTCCCCTCCGGGATGGCGGCCGAGGAAGTGGCCACGACGCTCGGCGCACTGCGCGACGTCCTAGGCCGCCACAAGGGCGGCGCCGTCGTCCGCTACGCGCCGCAGGATGTGCGCGGTGAGATCGATCTGTGGGGGCCGGTTCCGGCCCTCTCGTTGATGCGCCGGGTGAAGGACCAGTTCGATCCCGATCATCGGCTGTCCCCCGGCCGCTTCGTGGGAGGAATCTGAATGAGCGCCCAGGACGACCTCCCGAAACTCCTCGGGGACTGCGTGCACTGCGGTTTCTGCCTGCCGACCTGCCCCACCTACGTGCTGTGGGGCGAGGAGATGGACTCCCCGCGCGGACGCATCCACCTCATGCAGCAGCACGTCGAGGGCGCGCCCCTCAACGCGCCGATGGTGCAGCACTTCGACCAGTGCCTCGGATGCATGGCGTGCGTGACGGCGTGCCCGTCCGGCGTGCAGTACGACCGGCTCATCGAGACGACGCGGGCGGAGGTGGAACGCGAGCATCCCCGTTCGCTCAAGGAGCGGGCCATACGCGAGGCGATCTTCCGCCTGTTCCCGTACAGGCGGCGTCTGCGCGCGCTCCGCGGCCCACTGCGCGCCTACCAGAAATCGGGCCTGGACCGGCTGGTGCGGCGCAGCGGCGTCCTGGAACGCATCTCGCCGTCCGTCGCGGCGATGGAACGGCTCGCGCCGCCCCTGGGCAAGGCGCCGCGCCTGCCCGAGTTCGTCGCCGCGCGCGGCAAGCGCCGCGCGACGGTCGGGATGCTGACGGGCTGCGTCCAGGGCGAGTTCTTCCCCGGCGTCAACGCGGCCACCGCGCGCGTCCTCGCGCTTGAAGGCTGCGACGTGGTCATCCCCCGGGACCAGGGCTGCTGCGGGGCGCTGTCGCTGCACTCCGGCCGCGAGGACGAGGCCCGCGCCTTCGCCCGCCGGACGGTCGAGACCTTCGAGTCCGCCGACGTCATCGTGGTGAACTCGGCGGGCTGCGGCTCGGCGATGAAGGAGTACCGGGCGCTGCTCGCCGACGACCCGGCCTGGGCCGCCCGAGCCGAGGCGCTGTCGGCCAAGACCAGGGACCTCGCCGAGTTCCTCGTGGAACTCGGGCCCCGCGCGGAACGTCGGCCACTTCCGGTCACGCTCGCCTACCACGACGCGTGCCATCTGTCCCATGCGCAGGGCGTCCGCGCCCAGCCGCGGGCCCTGCTGGGCGGCATCCCGGAGCTGACCGTCGTCGAGATCGCCGAACCGGACCTCTGCTGCGGATCCGCCGGCACCTACAATCTCCTCCAGCCGGAGGCCGCCTCCGCGTTGGGCGACCGCAAGGCGGTGAACGTGGACGCCACCGGAGCCGAACTACTCGTCGCCGCCAACCCCGGCTGCTCCATGCAGATCGCCACCGCGCTGCAACGCCGCGGCGCGCACATCGCGGTCGCGCACACCGCGCAGGTGCTCGACGCCTCGCTGCGTGGGCTCGGCCGCGACGCCCTTGTCGGACGCACTTCGTAAGGTCCTGACCAGGTGGTTCCGCCGCTTCCCCGGCCGGGGAGGCCCGGCCGCCACGGTTCCGGCCGTCCTGTATCGTGACTGGCCCCTGCAGGCAGGACGCGCTTACTGGGCAGGAAACGGGCCCGAGGGAGCACGAGGAACGTGTCGAACAGCTACCACTCACACCGCCGAAGAAGGAAGAGCGGCGCGGGCCGGCTCGGCCTCGCCGGCGCCGTCACGGGCGTCGTGGGCATCGCCGCCGTCGCCGCCGGGATCGTCTACTTCCGGCCGTCCGGCGACGCGGGCGGCACCGGCCGGCCGTCGCTCGCCAGCCAGGGCGAGACCGGGTCGCAGAGCGCCGCCCCGCTGCCGAAGACCGGGCCGCCCGTCAACTTCACCACCCCCGAGGGCTACGGCTACAGCCTCGCCGCGGTGAAGGCCGGGACGGACCGGCAGCCGCTCGGCGCGACCGAGGCGCCGCCGTCCGGCACGACGTACGCCTACGCCGACTACGTCCTCACCAACAGCCAGCGCAGGCCCGTCCTGCTGGACTTCCCGGCGGACCTGTTCATGCCGAAGTCGCAGGTCCCCCCGGACGCGCAGTCCCGCTGCATGCCGCAGCCGGGCATCCCCGACGACCTGTGCACGCTGCCCAACCACAGCAAGATCACCGCCCGGCTCGGCGGGTCGAAGGCGCCGGTCAACGACGACGGCGACCAGATGATGCCCGCGGGCGCCTCCTACCTGGTGCGGATCGCGACGGACCTGCCGGTCAAGGACGCGCTGTCCGCCGGCGACCTGAAGATGTACGTGTGGAACGCCCGCTACACCAGCGACCGCAAGGGCGTCGAGATCGGCTTCCCCTAGCCGCGATCATCCCGGGCTCGTGAAGCCGATGTCCTGGTAGCCGGGTTCGTAGAAGCCGCGGGCGCCGATGTTGGCCAGGTCGGCGCGCACCGCGACGAGCTGGGGACGCTGGTAGAGGGGCAGGACGGTGGCCTGCTGCCAGACCAGCCGGTCCGCCTCGTTCACAAGGACGTGAATCCTCGCAGGATCGACCTCCGCGATCGCGCGGTCCATGGCCGCGTCGATGGCGGCCGTTCCCGTGCGCGAATAGTTCTGCTGGACGCGGTCCCCGTGCGGCCGCGCGAAGACCGCTTTCATGGGCGACACAGGGAACGACGTGCCCAACCAGGAGAACGGGACGATGTCGAAGTTCCCGGGGGTGACGTAGTGGTCGAACACGTCGTCGGCGGGGACGGCGTCGATGTCCACCCGGACGCCTACGCGCCGCAGTAGCGCGCGCGTGAGCTCCCCTTCCTGCTCGCTGATCGGGACGCCGGAGGGGATGACGAACCGCAGCGCGAGCGTCCGGCCGCCCTTCGCGCGGTACCGGCCGTGCCGGGTCCAGCCGGCCTGGTCGAGGAGCCGCCGCGCGGCCGCCGGGTCGTAGCCGCCCAGGTCCCCCGAGTCGTCCTGGTAGCCGTCCTGGGTGTTGACGTAGAAGTGGTTGCCGAGCGTCTGGATCGGCACGCCCAGCCCGGACAGGTCGGAGCGGGCGATGGCGCGGCGGTCGATGCCGAGCATGATGGCGCGCCGGACCCTCAGATCGGACAGAATCGGCCCGGCGGCGTTGAACGTGAAGTGCCGCCAGTCGGGGCCGCCGGCCCTGCGCACGACGGCCCCGGGGACGGACTCGGCGCGGCGCAGGGCGCCCGCGTCCATGCCGACGTCCATCAGGTCGATCTCGTTGGCGGCGAACGCGCCGGGCATCGCGCTGGTGTCCATCGCCCGGTAGACGATCCGGTCGAGCTTGGCGGGCGGGCCCCACCAGCCCGAATCGCGGACCATCGTGACGGTCTCGGCCGTCTGGTCGATCCTCTCGAGGCGGAACGGGCCCGCGGTGACCGGCATGCGGTCGATCCAGCCCGTGTTGAACGCGGCGGGCGTCGAGTAGGCCACCGCCGGATAGAGGGGGCTGAACAGGCTCCGCCAGTCCGCGTACGTCCCAGCGAAGGTCACCTTGACGGTCTGAGGGTCCGCGCCTTGCTCGACGCGCTGGATCTCCTTGTATCCGGTGACGGTGGAGACCTCGTAGCGGGGGTCGCGGCCGGACAGCGCGCGCGCCTGCGCGGCGAAGTCGCGATAGCTGAGGGGCCGGCCGTCGGACCAGTGCGCGTCGGGGTTGAGCCGGTAGGTGACGACCTGGCCGTGCCCGCTGCGCCGCAGTTCCGCCGAGCGGAGGTACTCGGGCACGGGGTGCGGGACGGCCTTCTCGTCGGCGCGCATGAGGTGGGGCAGCGCGCCCTGGATCACCTGCTCGACGGAGCCTTTCGTCCCGTTGACGTCGTTGAAGTTCCACTGCGACGGGAACTCGGGGAGCGGCCAGCGGAGCGTGCCGCCGTTGCGGACGTGGTCGCGCGGCGTCGGGTTGACGTCCGACGCGGGCAGCCCGCCGGCCGCGCGGGTCGTCGCCTCTCCGGGGCCCGGGCCGCCGCATCCGGCGGCGACCGCGGTCGCGGCGGCGAGCAGGAGGGCGCCCAGGGGGCGTTTCACGAACCGGCTCCGGCTTCGGCGAGGGGGTGATGGCAGGCGGCCCATTGATCGCTTTCTCGGTCGGTGCTCATGGGGCGGGGCATGGGGTCGTGCTCTTCGCATCGGCGGGCGTCCACCGCGCCCAAGGCCGCGTACCGCGGGCAGCGCGACCGGAAACGGCAGCCCGCGGGCGGGGCCATGGGGTCGGGGAGATCTCCCCGCAGCGGGACGCGTCGTCTGCGGCGCTCCAGACGCGGATCCGGTAGCGGCACCGCGTCCAGCAGCGCGCGCGTGTAAGGGTGGGCGGGCCGTCCGTACACCTCGTCCACGGAACCGATCTCCACGATGCGTCCCATGTACATGACGGCGACGCGGTCGGCGATGCGGTGCACGACCGCCAGATCGTGCGCCACGAACAGGTACGCGATGCCGAGGCGGTTGCGCAGGCCTTCGAGCAGGTCCATGACGCCCGCCTGAACCGACACGTCCAGCGCCGCGACGGGCTCGTCCAGCAGCAGCAGCCGCGGCTCCAGCGCGAGCGCCCGCGCGATGCCGACGCGCTGCCGCTGCCCACCGGACAGCCCGTGCGGGTACCGCCCGGCATGGGCCGGCTCCAGCCCCACCAGGTCGAGCAGTTCCCGGACGCGCCCGCGCGGCGCCCGCAGGCCGTGCGCCGCGAACGGCTCGGCGATGATGTCGGCGACGCGCATCCGGGGATCGAGCGACGTGAACGGGTCCTGGAAGACGACCTGGACGTCGCGCCGCAGCGCCTTGCGGCGCGCCGGACGCAGCGCGGCGGTGTCCTGCCCGAGCACGGCGACGCTTCCGCGCTGCGGGCGCGCCAGCCGCAGGATCTCCATCAGCGCCGTCGTCTTGCCGCAGCCCGACTCCCCCACGAGCGCGAGCGTCTCGGCCTCCCGGACGTCGAACCCGATGCCGTCCACGGCGTGGACGGTGCCCGCGCGCCGCCTGAGCAGCGTCCCCCGGTACAGCGGATGGTGGCGGACCAGGCCGTCCACCTCCAGGACGACGGGGCGCTCGCGCCGGGGCGGGCGCGCGGGCCGCGGCACGGCGTCGGGCAGCGGGAACACCGCGTCCGGGTCGGCGGTCGCCTCGGTGTTGACGCACGCGGCCGTGTGCCCGGACGGCCCGACCAGGACCGGTTCCGGGTCCCGGCCGCCGCACGCGTCCACCGCGACGGGGCAGCGCGGCCGGAAGGCGCACCCGCCGCCCGCCGCCGGCGCCGCGGGCGAGGCCCCGTCGACCGGCACCGGGCGGGCGGCCCCGGCCGCGCCCATCCGGGGCAGGGACTGCAGCAACCCGATCGTGTACGGCATCCGCGGGCGCCGGTACACCTCCTCCACCGGCCCCGACTCCACCGCCCGGCCCGCGTGCATCACCATGATCCGGTCGGCGAACCCGGCGACGACGCCGAGGTCGTGGGTGATCAGCACGATCGCGGCGCCGGTGGCCTCCTTCGCCGCCTTCAGCACGTCCAGGACCTGCGCCTGCACGGTCACGTCCAGCGCCGTCGTCGGCTCGTCCGCGACGATCGCGACCGGGTCGTTGGCGATCGCCATCGCGATCATCACGCGCTGCCGCATCCCGCCGGAGAACTCGTGCGGGTGGGCGCGGGCCCGCCGCGCCGCGCCGGGGATGCCCACGAGGTCGAGCAGCTCGACGGCCCGTGCCCGCGCCGCCGCCCGGGTGGCGCCCGAGTGGACGCGGACGGCCTCGGCGATCTGGTCGCCGACCGGGTGGACGGGCGTCAGCGCGGACAGCGGGTCCTGGAACACCATCGCCAGGTCCCTGCCGCGGATCCGGGACAGCTCGGCGTCGGACCGTCCGACCAGCTCCTCGCCGCGCAGCCGGACCGAGCCGGTGACGCGCGCGTCCGGCGGCAGCAGCCCCACCATCGCCAGCGCCAGTGCCGTCTTGCCCGACCCCGACTCGCCGACGACGCCGAGGACCTCGCCCGCTCCGACATCGAAGCCCACGCCGCGGACGGCGGGCACGCCCGGCGCGTACCGGACCGTCAGGTCCCGCACCGCGAGGAGCGTCACCGGTCGCCCCGCCGCGGGCCGGCCTCCGGGTCCAGGACGTCGCGCAGCCCGTCCCCGAGCAGGTTCACCGCCAGGACGATCAGCACGAGCATCGTCGCGGCCGCCGCGAACGGCCACGGGCAGGCGGGCGCGGCGCCCTGCCCCGCGGCGACCAGCGTGCCGAGCGAGACGTCCGGCGGCCGCACGCCGAAGCCGAGGTAGGACAGCCCGCTCTCGGCGACGACCGCGACGCTGACGTTCACGCTCGCGTCCACGACCAGCAGCGACGCCAGCTGCGGCAGCACGTGCCGGACGATCACCCGCGCCGGGCCCGCGCCGAGGAAGCGGGCGGCGAGCACGTACTCGCGCTCGCGCAGCGAGACCGTCATGCCCCGCACCGACCGCGCGCCGACCATCCACAGCACCGCCGCGAGCAGCGGCACCAGCGCCCCGCCGCCGAGCAGCGGCGCCAGCACGGCGACGAGCAGGAACGACGGCACGACCAGCAGCAGGTCGGTGCCCCACATCAGGATCCGGTCGAGCCGGCCGCCGGCGAACCCGGCGACGGTGCCGACCAGCCCCGCGAGCCCGGTCGACAGCACGGCCACGGACAGGCCGATGACCAGCGACCGGCGGGTCCCGCGCAGGGTGAGGGCGAGGACGTCCCGGCCGCTCTGCGTGGTGCCGAGCCAGTGCCGCGCGGACGGACCCTGCCGGAACGCGGTGAAGTCGGTGTCGTCCCAGCCCCAGCGGGACAGCAGCGGCCCGCAGAACGCGACCGCGAACAGGGCCGCGAGCAGGACGAGTCCCGCGACGGCCCGCCTGTTGCGCGCGATGCGGCGGGGCAGCCGGGGCGGTCCGGCGGGAGATGGCGTGCCGGCCGGCTGCTCGGGTGCCGTGCGGGCGGCGAGTCCGGTGGTCACGCGGCGGCCCCGGACCGGACGCGCGGGTCGAGGACGCCGTGCAGGACGTCCGACGCCAGCCCCGCCGACAGGACGCCGCCCGCCGCGAGGCAGCTGATCGCCGCGACCACGTTGACGTCGCCGCGCGAAATCGCCTCGACCAGCCATTCGCCCATGCCGTGCCAGCCGAAGGCCTGCTCGCAGAACATGCCGCCCAGGACCAGGAACCCGAACGAGTAGGCGAAGTAGGTCGTCATCGGTATCAGCGCGGTCCGCAGGCCGTGGCGCAGCAGGGCCGTGCGGTGCCGCAGCCCTTTCGCCCTCGCCGTCCGGACGAAGTCGGCGTGCAGGACGTCCAGCATCAGGCCACGCTGGTAGCGGCTGTAGAAGGCGATCTGTGTCATGGCGATGGTGACGGTCGGAAGGAACAGGTGGCGTGCGCGGTCCGCCAGTCCGCCGAGCGCGCCGAACGGTCCGTAGGCCGCCCCTGGGCTGGTCTCCCCCACCCAGGCGAACAGGTGCATCCCCATCGCGTCGTTGGCCTTGGCCGCGACGATCTGCAGCAGCACGGCCAGCACGAACACCGGCACGGCCAGCAGCAGGTACGAGCCGAACGTGATGAACCGGTCCGCCGCACGTCCCTGCCGTATCGCGGCGTAGGCGCCGAGCAGGATCCCTAGGGCCGACCCCAGTACCGCGCCCGGAGACAGCAGCCGCACGCTCACTCCCAGCCGTCGCCACAGTTCCGCGTTGACGGGCCGTCCTTCCCACGTGCGGCCGAAGTCGCCGTGCAGGACGCCCGCCGCCCAGGTGCCGTACCGCACGGCCAGCGCCGTGCGGTCGTTCAGGTTGAGGCGGGTGAGGCGCGCGTCCACGACCGACTCGGGCGGGCGGGGCGCGCGGTCGTCGAAATTGGACCGCGGGTCGAGCGCGACGGCGGCGAGCAGGTAGGCCAGGCTCGTGGCCGCCACGGCGAGCACCGCGTAGTTCGCGAGCCGCCGCAGCAGGAACGCCGCCATGTCCCTCCTCCCGCCGCACGCGCCGATCACACACTGTCATGGATCGATCACGCGAAGCGTGGGAGAAACGCCGACGGTTCCCGTTTCCGTTACCGGACGCCGCTGCGCGGGCCGGCGCGAAGCCGCTCCCTCGCGCCCGCGACCGTCCGGAGTGTCCTGAGCTGGGACATCTGTTCCCTGTGCCGGGTTCCGCGGCTACCATCACGGCACGCGCGCCCCCGCCGCGCGGCGCGCCGGACCCGCTGTCCTGAGGCGGACGCCGCCATCAGTGCAGGACGGTGCGCCGGACGTTTTAACATTCCATTACTTTTGATTCGGGGAGCCGCCATGGACACCGCCGGGCACGGCCGCGGGCACGCGGCACGCGCGGCGGTCCCGCTCGCCCTGGCGGCGGTCCTGGCCGTCGCCGCGACGCTCCTGCTCGGCACCCGCCTGCCCGCCGGCACGCGGCTGGTCTGGTGGCACCCCGAGATCGTCATCGCGCTGTTCTGGACGCCGGTGGCCGCCGCGCTGCTGCGCAAGCGGGCCGGGCTGCGGGTCGGCTGGCTGATGCTCGGCTCCGGGTTCAGCGCGGCGGTGTACGTCCTGGTCCTCAACCTCGCGCCGTGGTTCACGCTGCACGGCTGGGCCGGGGCCGCGTTCCTGCGGTGGCTCGGCACGTGGCTGTGGGCCGTCGACACCTACGCGCTCACGCTGGTCCTGCCGCTGATCTTCCCGGACGGGCGGGTGGTGACGCGCTGGTTCCGGCCCGTGCTGTGGCTCGCCTGGCTGGTACCGGTCGTCGTGTGCGTCCACCTGACGATCGACCCGGGCGCCCGCCGGTTCCACAACGGCGTGTCGGTGTACCCGTTCGAGGAGATCCCGGTCCCGATCAGCGTCCTGATCCTCGGGACGCTCGCCGGGGGCCTGCTGTCGCTGGTGGTCCGGTTCGCCCGGTCCGCTCCGGACGTGCGGCGGCAGATCGCGTGGGTCGTCTACCCCGGCGTGATCGCGCAGGCCGTGATCTTCGTCGGGGAGAACAGCGCGATCGGCGACCCGCTGCGCGACCTCAGCATCGCGGCCGTGCCGATCTGCATCGGGATCGCCATCCGCCGCTACCGGCTGTACGACATCGACCTCGTGGTCAGCCGGACGCTGGTCTACGCCGGGCTGGTCGTGGTGATCACCGGCGTGTACTTCGCGCTGGTCGGGGCGGCCGGCCTGCTCGCGCACGGCTACGGGACGCTCGCCGGGCTCGCGGGCGCGATCGTCGCCGGCGCGGTGTTCGAGCCGGTCCGGCGGCGGCTCCAGCGCGCCGTGGACGGGCTGATCCACGGCGAGCGCGACCCGTACCGGATCGCGGACCGGCTGAACCGGCGGCTCCAGACCGCCGTCGACCCGGCCGCCGCGCTCGCGGTCGCCGCCGAGGTGGCCCGCTCGGCGCTGCACGCCACGGGCGTCGTGATCGAGGTGCTGGACCGCGAGGGCCGGACGGTCTCGGCGGAGGACGGCGTGCTCGGCGACCGCCCGCAGCTCGTCCCGCTGGTGTGGCACGGCGAGCCGGTGGGCCGGCTGCTGTTCGGCGTCTCCCGGCCGCCGGACGCGCGGATGTCCGGCATCCTGGCCCGCAACCTCGCCGAGCTGGCGAACGCCGCCCGGCTCACCGCGGACGTGGCGCGCTCCCGCGAGCGCATCCTGCGCACCCGGGAGGAGGAGCGCCGCCGCCTGCGCCGCGACCTGCACGACGGCCTCGGCCCGACGCTCGCCAGCCTCGCGATGACGGTGGACGCGGCGCGCATCACCCTGAAGACCGACCCCGAGGCCGCCGACGCGCTGCTGGAGAACCTGCGGACGATGATGGGCCGCACCATCGGCGACATCCGCGAGCTGGTGTACGGGCTGCGCCCGCCCGCGCTGGACGACCTCGGGCTCGCGGGCGCGATCCAGGCGCTCGGCGGCGTCGTCGCGACGGGCGACGGCCCCCGGGTGGACGTCCACGTCGAAGGCGATCTGGAGCGGCTCCCCGCCGCCGCCGAGGTCGCCGCGTACCGGATCGTCCAGGAGGCCCTGACGAACGTACACCGGCACGCCAGGGCCGACTCGGCGGTGGTGCGGCTTTACCTGAACGGCGATCTGCACGTGACCGTCGACGACGACGGCGTGGGGCTTCCCCCGCAGATGCGTTCGGGGATCGGCATGTCGTCGATGCGCGAGCGCGCGGCGGAACTCGGCGGCTCCTGCACGGTGGGTCCCGGTCCCAAGGGCGGGACGCTGGTCCGCGCGCGGCTGCCGGTCAACGGCGCCCGCGGCTGAGTCCCCCGCCGGCCGTCCCGTGCCTCTGCTGCGTCCCGTGCCTCTCCTGGTGGGAGGGCCGGTGACCGCCCCCCGCCAAGAAGGTCGCCACCGGCCCTCGGGCTCCGTACGGCGCCGGGGCTCCCATCCCGGTCCATACGGGCCATTCACCAGAGGGTGTGCAAGAGAGAACTTACGCGGTGCGCGGTCCCGTTGCGGAGGGACACTTGTCCCGATCGATCCGGGACCGCGACGGAAGCACCGTCTGCCCTGGTCAGGGCGGAGTTCGTCAGATCCAGCCGGGCCGGGTCTCGCCCTCGGCGACCAGGACGGCCGGGCCGCGCAGGTGGCTGGTGCGGCCGTCGAGGGTGACGGTCAGCCGCCCGCCGGGGACGTCCACGGTCCACTCGCCGGGCCCGGTCCCGCCGGCGGCGGCCACCGCGGCGGCCACGGTCCCGGTGCCGCAGGAGCGGGTCTCGCCGGAGCCCCGCTCGAACACGCGCATCTCCAGGTGCCGGTCCCCGATGGGGCGGTAGAACTCGACGTTCACGCCGTCCGGGTAGACCGCGGGGTCGAAGTCCGGGGCGCGGGAGAGGTCCAGCGCGGCGACGGGCCGGTCGGTGCGGCACGCCAGGTGCGGGTTCCCCATGGACACGCGCTCGCCGCGGAAGACGGCGCCGCCGATCGAGGCCTCCCCCGGGCCGAGCGCCACGGGCGCGCCCATGTCGACGCTCACCTCGCCGGACGCGCCGAGCGTCACCCGCTTGAGCCCGGCCCGCGTGGCGATGTCCCACTCGCCCGGGGCGGCGAGGCCCGCGTCGACGAGGTAGCGGGCGAACACGCGGGTGCCGTTGCCGCACATCTCGGCGATGCTGCCGTCGGCGTTGCGGTAGTCCATGAACCACTCCGCCTCGCCGAGCCCCGCGTCGTCGAGTCCCGCGCCGTCGAGGTCCATCGCCTTCGTCCGGACGACCCGCAGCACGCCGTCCGCCCCGATGCCGGCGCGCCGGTCGCACAGCCGGGCCACCGCCTCCGCCGTGAGGTCCAGCGCGCCGTCCGGGTCGGGCAGGATCACGAAGTCGTTCTCGGTGCCGTGCCCCTTAACAAACCGCATTCCCCGATCGTACGGTCTCGGCCGGGCGGCTCATCCGACCAGGCCGAGGGCCCGCTCCAGCAGGTCGGGGGCGTCGTGGGGCAGCCAGTGGACGCGGGGGTCGCGGCGGAACCACGACTCCTGGCGGCGGGCGAAGCGCCGCGTCGTCCGGACGGTCTCCTCCTTGGCCCGCTCCTCCGTCCACTCCCCGGCGAGGAACCGGAGGACCTGCGCGTAGCCGAGGGCGCGGCCGGCGGTCAGGCCGTCGCGCAGCCCCCGCTTCTCCAGGGCGCGGACCTCGTCCACCAGCCCCGCGTCCCACATCCGCTCGACGCGCAGCGCGATCCGCTCGTCCAGCCGCTCGCGCGGGACGCTCAGCCCCACCTGGACGACGGAGCCGTAGCGGTAGGCGTGCTCGGGCAGCGTGGCGGTGAACGGGCGGCCGGAGATCTCGATGACCTCCAGCGCGCGGACGATCCGGCGGCCGTTGCTCGGCAGGATCGCCTCGGCCGCCGCCGGGTCCCGCTCGCGGAGGCGGGCGTGCAGGGCGACGCTCCCGTCCCGTTCCAACTCGGCTTCGAGACGCGCCCGGACGGACGGGTCGGTGCCGGGGAACTCCATCCGGTCCAGCGCGGCCCGCACGTAGAGGCCGGACCCGCCGACCAGGACGGGGAGGCGCCCGCGGGCGCGGATCCCGGCGATCGCATCGGCGCTGAGCCGCTGGTACTCGGCGACGCTCGCGGTCTCGGTGACGTCCCAGACGTCCAGCAGATGGTGCGGGACCCCGCGCATCTCGGCGGGCGTCAGCTTCGCCGTGCCGATGTCCATGCCGCGGTAGAGCTGCATCGAGTCGGCGTTGACGGCCTCACCGCCGAGGCGGAGCGCCAGTTCCACGGCGAGGTCGGACTTGCCCGCGGCCGTCGCCCCCACGACCGCGATCACATCTGGAGAGGTCACGCCTGCAATTGTGGCAACAGATTGGGTATGGGCCTGCTTGTACGGGCTCCGCGCGAGGCCGCTCGAGGCCGCGGGGAGCCGCCGAGCCGAGGGATCCGGGGGGAATCGCGATGTCCTTCGTCGACAAGGTCAAGGAAATGCTGGGCCAGCACTCCGACCAGGCCAAGAAGGGCGTGGACAAGGCCGGGGACATGTTCGACCAGAAGACCGGCGGCAAGTACGCCGACAAGGTCGACAAGGTCCAGGACAAGGGGAACGACTACATCGACCGCAGCAGCGAGGGCGGTACCGGTGGCGAGGCCGGCCCGAACGAGCCCCGCTAGGACGTCCTGAGGCCTTCCATAGACCAGCTCGCGACGAAGTAGCCGACTCCATAGGGCGCCTCGTCCGCCAGTAGAGCGGCCGCCGACGCGGCCGTGGCGGGCGGAGCGCCTTCGGCGTCCATGGCCATGGCGGCGCCTGCGAGCACCTGCCACGCCGCGCGCCCGGCCGCCTGGAGTTCCGCGGAGACGCCGGGATCCAGCGCGGCGAGGGCGGCGGCGTCGGCCTTGCCGAGAGCGCGCGCGACGCCCTCGTCGTAGCCCTGCGCGCGCGTGTCGAGATACCCGGGCGCCTTCTCCGTCCGGCACGCGGATCCGTCGCCCATCACCAGCAGCGCCACCCGCGCCGCCGACCCGGCGAGTTCCGCGCCCAGCCGCAGGCAGGCGTCCGGATCCGCGTCGGACGCGACGGACTGGTAGCGCGCGTCCGCGGCGAAGCCGTGCCGTTCGAGAAGCCAGTACCCGATGGTGAGGGACAGCGGCAGCGCCTCGCCGCCGTATCCGTCCGCCAGGTCGACCGGGCTCGTCCAGTCCAGCCCGTACGGGCGGAGGGTCGCGTAGGCGCCGGCGCCGTAGGCGCGCGTCTCCGCGGCCCCGCCGACGACGATCAGCGCGTCCGCGTCGCGCACCCCGAGCCGGCCGACGGCCTCGTCGCAGGCCGCGCGCAGGCCGTCCAGCTCCGGGGCGGCCCCCGCCGCGAGAGCGGGCACGAGGATGGGCGGATGCGGGCACACCGCCGCCGAGATCAGCACCGGACGATCATGCCTGGGTCGGGGCGGGGACGGCGCATCCGGACGCGGCGGCCTGGCTCGGCGCGGGGCGGCCGATGGTCGGCATGCCCAGCGAGACGCCCTTCGGGCCCTCGCCCTGGCGCGCCTCCCACGCGTCGCCCGCCCGCGTACGGCGGACGTTCTGGACCGGCTTGTCGGCCACCAGGTGGTGAGGCGCCGCATAGGTCACCTCTACGGTGACCATGTCGCCGGGACGGACGGGCTCGTCCGGCGCCTGGAAATGCACCAGGCGGTTGTCGGGCGCGCGGCCCGACAGGCGGCGGGTCTCCTCGTCCTTACGCCCCTCGCCCTCGGCCACGAGCACCTCAAGCGTGCGGCCGAGCTGCTTCTTGTTCTCCGCCCAGGAGATCTCCTCCTGCAGCGCGATCAGCCGCTCGTACCGCTCCTGCACGACCTCCTTGGGCAGCTGCCCGTCCATGGTGGCGGCGGGCGTCCCGGGGCGCTTGGAGTACTGGAACGTGAACGCCGAGGAGAAGCGCGCCTCGCGCACCACGTGCAGGGTCTGCTCGAAGTCGGCCTCGGTCTCGCCCGGGAAGCCGACGATGATGTCGGTGGTGATCGCGGCGTCCGGGATGGCGGCGCGGACCTTCTCGATGATGCCGAGGTAGCGCTCCTGCCGGTACGACCGGCGCATCGCCCGCAGCACCGCGTCCGACCCCGACTGCAGCGGCATGTGCAGCGACGGCATGACGTTCGGCGTCTCGGCCATCGCCGCGATCACGTCGTCGGTGAAGTCCTTGGGGTGCGGCGAGGTGAACCGGACGCGCTCCAGGCCGTCCACGTTCCCGCACGCGCGCAGGAGGCCCGCGAAGGCGGAGGACCCGTCCGCGGTCATCGCGCGCACCTCGTCCGGCGCGGCGGACAGCGCCCCGAAGCCCGAGCCGTAGGCGTTCACGTTCTGGCCCAGGAGCGTGATCTCCAGGACGCCCTCGGCCACCAGCGCCTCGACCTCGGCGAGGATCTCGCCGGGCCGGCGGTCCCTCTCCTTGCCGCGCAGCGACGGGACGATGCAGAACGTGCAGGTGTTGTTGCAGCCGACGGAGATCGACACCCACGCGGCGTACGGGGACTCGCGGCGCGTCGGCAGCGTCGACGGGAACGTCACCAGCGACTCTTCGATCTCGACCTGCGCCTCGCTCTGCACCCGCGACCGCTCCAGCAGCGCCGGCAGCGACCCGATGTTGTGGGTGCCGAACACCACGTCCACCCAGGGGGCGCGCTTGACGATCGTGTCGCGGTCCTTCTGCGCCAGGCAGCCGCCCACGGCGATCTGCATGCCCGGATGACCGTCCTTGACGGGCCGCAGATGCCCCAGGTTCCCGTAGAGCCGGTTGTCGGCGTTCTCCCGCACCGCGCAGGTGTTGAACACCACCACGTCGGGCTCCGCCTCGCCCGCGCGCACGTAGCCGGCCGCCTCCAGCAGGCCGGACAGCCGCTCGGAGTCGTGGACGTTCATCTGGCACCCGTAGGTACGGATCTCGTACGTGCGGGGGCTCGTCTCCATAGGCGCACTCATGACAGTCCCCAAGCGTACGCGCCGGAGGGTGCGCGCCGGGCACGGATGATCACGCTGCGGCGCCCGATCCACCCGCCGAACTGCGCAGTCGTGATCGGATCGGTACCGCGACGGGACCAATGCGTACAACCGCATGACGTAGAGTCCGACCGCATGACGGACAGCGAAGGCGGGCCCGACCTGACCAAGGGGCAAGGGCCGGAGGACGCCATCACGCAGGCCGCCGCAACCGGCACGGGACCGCTCGTCGTGGTCGAGCACGTCCACAAGCACTTCGGCGAGCTGCACGTGCTCAAGGACATCAACCTCACCGTGGACCGCGGCGAGGTCGTCGTCGTCATCGGCCCGTCGGGCGGCGGCAAGTCGACCCTGTGCCGGTCGATCAACCGGCTGGAGCCCATCGACGGGGGCCGGATCCTGGTCGACGGCAAGGAGCTGCCCAAGGAGGGCAAGGAGCTGGCACGGCTCCGCGCGGACGTCGGGATGGTGTTCCAGTCGTTCAACCTGTTCGCCCACAAGACGATCCTCGAGAACGTCACGCTGGGGCCGGTGAAGGTCCGCAAGCAGGGCAAGCAGGAGTCGGAGAAGCACGCGATGGAGCTCCTCGAGCGCGTCGGCATCGCGAACCAGGCGGCCAAGTACCCCGCCCAGCTCTCCGGCGGGCAGCAGCAGCGCGCCGCGATCGCCCGCTCCCTCGCCATGAAGCCGAAGGTGATGCTCTTCGACGAGCCCACCTCGGCGCTCGACCCCGAGATGGTCAACGAGGTCCTCGACGTCATGACCGGCCTCGCCAGGGAGGGCATGACGATGATCGTGGTGACCCACGAGATGGGCTTCGCCCGCCGGGCCGCGCAGAAGGTCGTGTTCATGGCCGACGGCCAGATCGTCGAGGAGAACACGCCCGACGAGTTCTTCACCAACGCGCGCACGGACCGCGCGAAGGACTTCCTTTCCAAGATCCTCACGCACTGAGCCGCGGGGCTCCTCAGAGAAGCAGAGGTGTGACGAGTAATGCGATTCAAGCGTTTCGGCGCTCTGATCGGCGCGGGCCTGGCCCTGTCGCTGGCCGTGTCGGCCTGCGGCAGCGACAAGGAGAAGACCGAGGCGAAGACGGTCGTCCAGAAGGCCAAAGAGGACAAGAAGCTGACGATCGGCATCAAGTTCGACCAGCCCGCCCTCGGGCTGAAGAAGCCGGACGGCACGTTCGCCGGCTTCGACGTCGACGTCGCCCGGTACATCGCCAAGCAGCTCGGCGTCCCCGAGAGCGGCATCACCTTCAAGGAGACGACCTCCGCCAACCGCGAGTCGTTCCTCGGCGGCGGCCAGGTCGACCTGGTGGTGGCGACCTACTCCATCACCGACGCGCGCAAGCAGCAGGTCACCTTCGGCGGCCCCTACTACGTCGCGCACCAGGACACGATGGTCCAGGCCAAGAACACCTCCATCAAGAAGGCCCAGGACCTCAAGGGCAAGAAGCTGTGCCGCGCGGCCGGGTCGAACTCCTTCCGCCGCGTCACCGAGCCGCCGCCGGACGGCAAGCTCAACATCAAGGGCGTCACGCTGGTCGACGCGAACAGCTACTCCGACTGCGTCAGCAAGCTGAAGTCGGGCGCGCTGGACGCGGTCAGCACCGACGACCTGATCCTCGCCGGCTTCGCCGCGCAGCAGCCCGGCCAGTTCAAGGTCATCAACGACCCCTTCACCGACGAGAAGTACGGCGTCGGCATCAAGAAGGGCGACAAGGAGACCTGCGAGGCCGTCAACGCCGCCATCCAGAAGATGTACCAGGACGGCAGCGCCAAGACCTACCTGGAGAAGAACTTCACGGGCACGGGCCTGAAGCTCAACACGACCGTCCCGCAGATGGAAGGCTGCGCCTGATCCCAGGCTGAGGCTCCCCCTCGGCCGGTGCCTCCCCGGGGACGCGCTCCCCGGGGAGGCACCGGCGTGGACTCGACCGGCTGGAACGCTATGGAACAGCTAAGCAATGTTTGACTTCAGCGCCTTCTTCGACCACTTCGACGAGATCCTCCAGGGGTTCTGGGCGACGATCCGCCTGGCCGCGGCGTCGGCGGTCCTGTCGCTGATCATCGGCACGCTCCTCGCGAGCTTCCGGGTCTCCCCGGTGCCGGTGCTGCGGTCCTTCGGCGCGGGCTACGTCAACATCGTCCGCAACACCCCCCTGACCCTGGTGCTGCTGCTGTGCGCCCAGGGGCTCAACGACACGCTGCACCTGACGTTCTCGTCGAACTCCTCGACGACGTACTACTGGTGGGCGGTCCTGGGCCTGTCGGGCTACACCGGCGCGTTCGTCTGCGAGACGCTGCGCTCGGGCATCAACACGGTGCCGCTCGGCCAGGCCGAGGCGGCGCGGTCGATCGGGCTGACCTTCACCCAGTCGCTGCGGATGATCATCCTGCCGCAGGCGTTCCGCTCGGTGATCGCGCCGATGGGCAGCATCCTCATCGCGATGATCAAGAACACGACGGTCGCGGCGGCGGCCAGCTACGCCGAGGTGGCGCTGGTGAGCAAGACGCTGCTGGACGCGCCGACCTTCACCGGCGGCGCGATCCCGCTGTTCATCGGGGTGGCCGTCGGCTTCATGATCCTCATCCTGCCGACCGGGTTCTTCTTCGGCTGGCTGGCCAAGCGGATGGCGGTGGCGCGATGAGCAAGGAAGCGACGGTCCTCTTCGACGCCCCCGGCCCGCGGGCGCAGGCGCGCAACCGGGTGATGACCGTCGTGTCGGCGGTCGTCCTCCTGGCGATCTTCGCCGCCCTGATCTGGCGCTTCAACGACAAGGGCCAGTTCGCGGGCGAGCTGTGGAGCCCGTTCGTGAAGTGGACGGTCTGGAAGGAGCTGATCCTTCCCGGCCTCGGCAACACGCTGAAGGCCGCCGCGGTCGCCGCGGTGCTGGCGATGCTGTTCGGGATCGTGTTCGGCCTCGGCCGGCTGTCGGACCACCGGTGGATCCGGATCCCGGCGGGCGCGGTGGTCGAGTTCTTCCGGGCGATCCCGCTGCTGATCCTGATCTTCCTGATGTTCTTCGTGCCGAACAAGATCAGCCCGTCGATCGCCGACTCGCAGTTCGGCACCCTGCAGCGGGTGCTGGTGGACGACTTCTTCTCGCTGTTCGGCGTGGAGATCAACGCCGGGACGATCATCGTGCCGGCGTTCGCCGCGGTCGTGTTCGGCCTGGTGCTGTACAACGGCTCGGTGCTGGCGGAGGTCGTGCGGGCGGGCGTGCTGTCCATCCCGAAGGGGCAGGCGGAGGCCGCCTACTCCATCGGGCTGCGCAAGAACGGCGTCATGCGGCTGGTGCTGCTGCCGCAGGCCATCCGGGTGATGATGCCGGCGATCGTGAGCCAGCTCGTCGTCCTGCTCAAGGACACCGCGCTCGGGTTCATCATCGCCTACAGCGAGCTGCTCAACGCGGGCTTCAACCTGATCCCGGCGAACTACCACAACAACAAGATCCAGGCCGGGATCGTCATCGCGATCATCTACATCGCGATCAACATGGCGGTGAGCCGGTTCGCGACGTGGCTCGAGGGCCGCGGCCGCCGCAACCGCAAGACCGGCGGGACGACGCTCGGCGCCGGGGCGCCCGCGGCCGCGCCCGGGATGTCGGTCAAGGACGTGACCGCCGGCGAGATGGGATCCGGCGCGATCTGACCTGCGCCGGGAGCGGGCCCGACCGCTCCCGGCGGCCTCGCGGGGCGCCACCGGCCACCGGTGGCGCCCTCCGCTTTCCCGCCCTCCGCCGCGCGTACCGCGGAACGCCGCCGATCACCCGTGACCGGCACATATCTTTCCGAAGTCAAAGCGCCCGTCATGGCCCCAACCGATCCCCGTATGCGGGACGATTCCTGGTATGACCGCTCGTGCGACCCTCCCCTACGGCTCCTGGCCTTCCCCCATCTCCGCGGCCGATGTGGCCCGCGCCCGGCTGCGCCTCAGTTTCCCCACCGTCGCGGGTGATGACGTGTGGTGGCAGGAGACCCGTCCCGAGGAGGGCGGGCGTACGACGGTCATCCATCTGAAAGGCGGTCACCGTACCGAGGTCCTCCAGGCCCCCTGGGACGCCCGTACCCGCGTGCACGAGTACGGCGGGCGGTCGTACCTGCCGGTCCGCACCGCCGACGGCGTGTCCCTGGTGTTCTCCAACTACGAGGACCAGCGCCTCCACCGGCTGGACGAGGGCGACCCCAAGCCGTACCCGCTCACGCCCGAGCCGGCCGTCCCGGCGGGGCTGCGCTACGCCGACTACGTGCTGTCCCCCGACGGCACCGAGATCTGGTGCGTGTGCGAGGGGCACATCGCCGAGCCGCCCGAGGGCGGGGACACCGCCGCCGGGATCCGCCGCGCGATCGTCGCCGTCCCCCTGGACGGCAGCGCCGCCGACGACGCCGGGGCCATCCGCGAGCTCGTGACCGGCGCGCACTTCTACGCGTCGCCTGCGCCGTCGCCGAGCGGCGGGCACCTCGCCTGGGTGCAGTGGAACCACCCCCGCATGCCGTGGGACGGCACGGAGCTGCGCGTGGCGGCCATCGAGGACGGCACCACGGTCGCGCCCCGCACCGTCAAGGGCGGCCTCACCGAGTCCGCCGTCGCGCCGCTGTGGCGCGACGACGAGTCCCTCTACGTCATCTCCGACTGGCCCGGCTGGTGGAACATCTACCAGGTCGGCCTGCACGGCGAGTCCCCGCAGGCGCTGTACCCGGCCGAGGAGGAGTTCACCGGGGCGCTCTGGCAGCTCGGCGGCATGCCGTACGCGCTGCTGGGCGACGGGCGCCTCGCCGTCCTGCACGGCGAGGGCGACATGCGCCTCGGCATCTACGACCCCGAGACGCTCGACCTCGTCGACCTGGAAGTGCCCTACGAGGACTGGCACCCGCAGCTGTCCGCCGACGGCACCACGATCGTCGGCATCGCGGGCGGCCCGGACCTGCCGACGTCGGTGGTCCGCGTCGACACCACCACGAGCCGCGTCGAGGGCCTGCGCCGCGAGCTCGCCGAACTGCCCGACGTGGCGTACCTGTCCAAGCCGCGCACCGAGCGCCTCGAAGGCCCGTTCGGACGGCCCGTCCACGCCTACGTGTTCCCGCCGACCAACCCGGAGGCCGCCGCACCGGAAGGCGAGCTGCCGCCCTACGTGGTGTTCGTGCACGGCGGCCCGACCGGCCGCGTCTCCAAGGACCTCGACCTGGAGCGGTGCTACTTCACCAGCCGCGGTATCGGCGTCATCGACGTCAACTACGGCGGATCCACCGGGTACGGGCGCGCCTACCGCGAGCGGCTGCGCCGCCAGTGGGGCGTGGTGGACGTCGAGGACGCCATGGCCGCCGCCCAGGCGCTCGTCGACGGCGGCATAGCGGACCCGGCGCGGCTCGCCATCCGCGGCGGCTCCGCGGGCGGCTGGACGACGCTCGCCGCCGCCACCCAGACCGACCTGTTCAAGGCCGCCACGTCCTACTTCGGGATCAGCGACCTGCAGAGCTTCGCCGCGGCCACGCACGACTTCGAGTCGCACTACCTGTTCGGGCTGATCGGCCCGCTGCCCGGCTTCGAGCGGGCCTACGAGGAGCGCTCGCCGCTCAACCGGGCCGACCGGACGGCGTGCCCCGTGCTGCTCCTGCAGGGCCTCAACGACCCCGTGGTGCCGCCGGACCAGTCCGAGCGGTTCGCGGTCGCGCTGGCCGCCAAGAAGATGCCGTACGCCTACCTGACGTTCGAGGGCGAGTCGCACGGCTTCCGCCGCGCCGACACCGTCATCAGGTGCCTGGAGGCCGAGCTGGCGTTCTATGGCCAGACCCTCGGGTTCGAGCCGCGGGATGTCGCTCCCATCGACCTGACGGTGGCTTGAGCCCCCCGTCCCGTCCGCCGGCGGCCTCCGGGCCTCGGCGGACGGCACCGGCCCTTCGGGCCACGGCCCGGACGGGCGCAGGCCAAGCGAGTGCGGGTCAGGCGGGCGCGGGTCAGGCGGCGCGCTTGTCGGCGGCGGCGCGCAGGTTGTAGACGTCCTTGTCGAAGTACGCCGAGAACGACCGGTCCGCCGTCCAGCCGCCGCCGTGGTAGCCGCCGATGACGCCGTTGATGTCGCCCTTCTGCGTCGTGTAGCTGTAGTTCAGCAGCCACGGGCTGCCGCTCGTGCCGCCGTAGAAGCCGGTGCAGTCCATCCGGATCTGGTACGTGGACTGCCGCGCCGTCGTCGTCCGGCAGTAGATCGGCCGGTCGCGCGGGTCGAAGGTGATCTTCGGGTAGCCGGCCACGTTCACCGTCTTCCCGACGCCCTGGTTGATCGCGAGCCGGTTGTAGCCGACCGCCTTCTGGATCGTCTTGCCGCTCCGGTCGTTCAGCGCGATGAACCCGAAGTCCAGGTCGGGGTCGGTGCTGGTGATCCAGCGCTGGTCGACCAGCAGCATCTTGGCCGTCCACGTGCCGTAGGGGCGCTTGCCCTGGTCGTACTTCGGGACGAACGCCACCTTCGTCGCGTACTGCTTGCCCTTGCCGCCGTGGATGCAGTGCGCGGCGGTGATCAGCAGCCGCTGCGACGAGCTCTGCACGACGCTCGCCGTGCAGAAGTGGTCGCCCTGGCCGTTGTTGAAGAACAGCGCGCCGATCGTCGGCACGCCGCCGAACGCCTTGGACTGCGGGATCGACTGCGCGGTCAGCGTCCGCCCTGACGCCGCGCCGCCCGGCCGGTCGATGGGCGTCGCCGCGGCCATCCGCTTCGCCGTCCAGTAGCGGGACGCGTCGCCGGCGTCGGCCGCGCTGATCCGCATGCTCGCGGACGTGTCGGCCACCGTGCGCCCCTGGGCGTCGCCCTCCGTGTACCAAACCGTCGCGGCCCCCGCCGCGACGATGCCGGCGCAGGCGCCGCCCGCGGCCGTCCACCGCATCCACCGATTGCGCATCGCGCAAAACTACCGATCTCCACGCCCCCGCACAACGAGAACGATCACACCGGTCAGCGCGCGAACTCGATCGCCCGGGACTCGCGGACCACGGTCACCCGGATCTGCCCGGGATAGGTCAGCTCGTCCTCCACCTGCTTGGCGATGTCGCGGGCGATGACCTGCGCCTGGATGTCGTCCACCGAGTCCGGCTTCACCATCACCCGGATCTCCCGGCCCGCCTGCATCGCGAAGACCTTCTCGACGCCCTCGTGCTTCTCCCGGGCGATCTGCTCCAGCCGCTCGAGCCGCTTGACGTAGGCCTCCAGCGACTCCCGGCGCGCCCCCGGGCGGCTGCCGCTCACCGCGTCCGCCGCCTGCGTGAGCACGGCCTCCACCGTGCGGACCTCGACCTCGTTGTGGTGCGCCTCGATCGCGTGCACCACGTCCTCGTCCTCGCCGTACCGGCGCGCTATCTCCGCCCCGATGAGCGCGTGGCTGCCCTCCACCTCGTGCGTGAGCGCCTTGCCGATGTCGTGCAGCAGCGTGCACCGCTTGGCGACCTCCACCGGCAGCCGCAGCTCGCTCGCCATGATCCCGGCGATGTGCGCGGATTCGATGAGGTGCTTCAGCACGTTCTGCCCGTAGGACGTCCGGTACCGCAGCCGGCCGAGCAGCGCGATCAGCTCCGGGTGCATGTCGGCGATGCCGACCTCCACGAGCGCGTCCTCGCCGGCCCGCACGCACCGCTGCTCGACGTCGCTCCGGCTGCGGTCGTAGACCTCCTCGATCCGCTGCGGGTGGATCCGCCCGTCCAGCACGAGCTTCTCCAGGGTCAGCCGCCCGACCTCCCTGCGCACCGGGTCGAAGCAGCTCAGCAGCACGGCCTCCGGCGTGTCGTCGATGATGAGGTTCACGCCGGTGGTGGTCTCGAACGCGCGGATGTTGCGGCCCTCGCGCCCGATGATCCGGCCCTTCATCTCGTCGCTCGGCAGGTGCAGCACCGACACGACCGACTCGGCGGTCTGCTCGCTGGCCACCCGCTGGATCGCCAGCGTCACGATCTTGCGGGCGCGCTTGTCGCCCTCCGCCCGCGCCGCGTTCTCGATCTCCCGGGTGATCGGGATGGCCTCCCGCTTGGCCTGGTTCTCGATCGCCGCGACGAGCTCGCCCTTGGCCTGCTCGGCGGTCAGGCCGGCCGCGCGCTCCAGCACCTTGCGGCGCTCGTCCTCGACCTCGGCGAGCTCCTTCTTGCGCGCCTCCAGGGACCGCTTGGTCTCGGCGAGCCGGTCCGCCCACTCCTGGAGCCGGCGCATCTCGCCGTCCAGGCGCTGCTCCCGCTCCGCGAGCCGGGTCTCCCTGCGCTCCAGATCCTCCCTGGCGGTCCGCAGGTCGTCCCGGAGGGCCCGGGCCTCCTCCTCGGCGTCCGCGCGCGCCGACGCGGCGATCCGGTCCGCCTGCGCCTCGGCCTGCTCGCGCGCCTCCCGGGCCTCCTGCTTGGCCCGGCTCCGGATCCCGTCGGCCTCGCTCTGCGCGCGGGCCATCTCCGCCGCCGCCTTCCCGGGCACGCCGGGCCGCCACAGTATGACGATGACGAGAGCGACCAGGGTCACCAGCAGCGCTGCACCCAGCAGGACGCTCTCCATGAGGCAGATCCTTCCTCGCCGCGGGCCCGCCCGGGATCGGGGCCCTGACTAGCGAGGATTTACTCGCGCCAGGCGGACGGCCGGGTACACGGCACCGCCGGGCCGCGGGCGCGCCCCGGGAGTTCCGGCCGGTTCCGGTCGACGAACGTGTCCTGTATGCCTCTCAGCTGCTGGAACGTGCTCGGTCGTATGGCAATCCGCGAGACGCGGAGTAACTCCTCACTGCCGTAACGGTAAGCGGCATGGAGGTAATGAGCAAGCAAACCCCGGGCATTCCGGACTAACCGAACGTGCACGTGAGTCCTTCCTTACCGCTTCCCCTGACCGCCCGCACCCCGCGCCACCTGCCCGATCGTCCGGCGCCGGAGTCAGGGAAGGAGCGGCGCGCCGTCAGCCTGCCCGTCATTCCCGGCGTGTCGCCCCGACCGGAACGCCGGGTCAGTCGAACGGCGGCGGCTCGTCGGGGAAGGCGTCCGGGTCGGTGCCCTCGTCGGCGAGGGCCTCCTTGACGACCCGGTAGGACAGGCCCGGCGGGTAGCCCTTGCGGGCGAGCATGCCGACGAGCCGGCGCATGCGCTTGGCGGGGTCGACTCCCCTGGTGCCGGGGAGCCTGCGGTCGACCAGTGCGCGCGCGGTGCGCTCCTCCTGGTCCGGTTCGAGCTCCTCGACCGCGTCGCTGACGGTCTCGTCCGCGACGCCGCGGCGGCGCAGTTCGGCGGCCAGCGCGCGCTTGGCAAGGCCCCGCCCCGCGTGGCGGGACTGCACCCACGCCCGCGCGAAGGCCTCGTCGTCGATAAGGCCGACGTCGGTGAACCGGCCGAGGACCTTCTCCGCCACCTCGTCGGGGACGTCCTTGCGCCGCAGGGCGTCGGCGAGCTGCGCGCGGGTGCGCGGCGAGGACGCCAGCAGCCGCAGGCACACCTCCCGGGCCGCGGCCTCGGGATCTGCGGGCTCCCGCCCGCCGGACCCCGCACCGCCCTTCTCACGCCCTCCGCCGCCCCGGCGCCGGCCGCCCCTACGCTCCTCCACGCCCCTCACCTCCGCTTCCATCCGCCGCCCGACCGATGACGAACGAACGACCAAGCGCCACCACGCCGACCAGCCCGCCAAGACGCACCGACCTAGAGCAGCGCGATGCGGCAACCGGAGCAGCCCGACCCGGACCGTCGCGACCACACGCGAGCACGTAACCGTGCTTCACAGCTGGGCCATGCGCCGAACTCGACCGGCGCGACCACGAGCAAGCACGTATCACCCACCGCGACCGACGCCGTGCTTCACAGCTGGGGCCATGAACCGAACCCGACCGGCGCGATCACGAGCGAGCGAGGATCAGGGACCGCAACGGACGCGAAGGCTTGTGCCCGGCCACGCGACGACCTCAAGCGTCGCGATCGCGAGCGAAGCCGGATTCGAGCGAAGCGAGAATCCGATCGCGCAGCGAGCCGCTAGGCGAGCCGGAGCGATGCAGCGATCGCACGCATTGCCCGCCGAAGGAAGGCCGTCTAGCGGCCTGACGCCAAGGGCAATGCAAAACAAACTAGAGCGACGGCGCCGTCGGGGAAGGTCCGCGCATCGGCGTGCCGGTGCGCGGTGGGGCGCCGCCGCCCTGCATACGAGATCATCGCTCACTCTTCGTCAGGAGTCACCCGGAACGGGGGATTCGCCGTCAGGAATCACCCGCGGCCTTGCCCGCCTTGGCCTTCTTCGCCGCGGCGGCCCGGCCGGTGGCGGGCGCGGGGGCGGGGGCGGCGACGGGGGCCGGGGCGGGGTCGGCGGCGCCGTCGACCGGCACGGCGGCCGGCTCGGCCTCCTTGTCGACCTTCGGCCCGATGCCGAGCTTCTCCTTGATCTTCTTCTCGATGCCGTCGGCCATGTCGGGGTTGGCCTTGAGGAAGTTGCGGGCGTTCTCCTTGCCCTGGCCGAGCTGGTCGCCGTCGTAGGTGTACCAGGCGCCGGACTTGCGGACGAAGCCGTGCTCCACGCCGAGGTCGATGAGGCCGCCCTCGCGGCTGATGCCCTGGCCGTAGAGCAGGTCGAAGTCGGCGACGCGGAACGGCGGGGCCATCTTGTTCTTGACGACCTTGACGCGGACGCGGTTGCCGACGGCCTCGGTGCCGTCCTTGAGGGTCTCGATGCGGCGGACGTCCAGCCGGACGGAGGCGTAGAACTTCAGCGCGCGGCCGCCGGTGGTGGTCTCCGGCGAGCCGAACATGACGCCGACCTTCTCGCGCAGCTGGTTGATGAAGATGGCGGTGGTCTTGGTCTGGTTGATGGCGCCGGTGAGCTTGCGCAGCGCCTGCGACATGAGGCGGGCCTGCAGGCCGACGTGGCTGTCGCCCATCTCGCCCTCGATCTCGGCGCGGGGGACGAGCGCGGCGACGGAGTCGATGACGACGATGTCGATCGCGCCGGAGCGGATCAGCATGTCGGTGATCTCCAGGGCCTGCTCGCCGGTGTCGGGCTGGGAGACGAGCAGGGCGTCGATGTCGACGCCGAGCTTGCTGGCGTACTCGGGGTCGAGGGCGTGCTCGGCGTCGACGAACGCGGCGATGCCGCCCTTCTTCTGCACGCTGGCGACGGCGTGCAGGGCGATGGAGGTCTTGCCGGAGCCCTCGGGGCCGTAGACCTCGACGACCCGGCCGCGGGGCAGGCCGCCGATGCCGAGCGCGATGTCGAGGGAGATCGCGCCGGTCGGGATCACCTCGACCGGTGCCCGCGCCTCCTCGCCCATCCGCATGACGGAGCCCTTGCCGAACTGCCGCTCGATCTGGGCGAGTGCGGTCTCGAGAGCCTTCTCCCGGTCGTTCGCTGCCATGTGAGATGTCCTTCGCGTTGTGACTTGTCGGCTCTCGGCCGCTGGTTGCGATGTCGAGGGCGACGTTACGGCGGGCCACCGACACTTTCGAGATGCGGGCGCGGTTGTGGACGACGACACCGGCCGGGGCCAGCTTACCGAACACTCGTTCGATCATCGCCCGGTGTGCCGATTCGGGTGGGAATCACCGTGCGCGCCTTGGTCCGGACCCCGTACGCTGGCGCCGTCAACGGAGGGTTCCATCATGACGCTGACCGTCCTCTTCTGCGTCGATCCGATCCACCCCCGGCGCGTTGACCCCCACTATGCACGCGAGGCCGCGGCCGTGCGGGACCACTATGGCGAGACGGCGCTGCTGGACCACGACGCGCTGCGGCGCGGGGACGTGGAGGCCGCGGTGCGCGCGGTGCCCGCGGACCTGGGTCCCGTCTGGTATCGCGGCTGGATGGTCACCGGCCCGGAGTACGCCGCGATGGCCGGTGCGCTGAAGCGGCGGGGGACGGTGCTGCTGACGCACCCCGACGACTACACGCGCGCGCACGAGCTGCCCGGCTGGCACGACACGTTCGCGGGGCTGACACCGCAGAGCGTGTGGCGTCCTCTCTCCCCCGGGCAGGATCCGGGGGACCTGAACGCGCTCGCCGAGCTCGTCCGGCCGCTGCGGCCCGGCCCCGGCGTGGTCAAGGACTACGTGAAGTCGCGCAAGCACGAGTGGGACGAGGCGTGCTTCGTCCCGGACGTGAAGAACCTCGCGCAGCTGCGCGACATCGCCGCCAAGATGATCGCCCTGCAGGACGAGTACCTGGCGGGCGGCCTGGTGGTGCGCGAGTTCGAGTCCTATGACGGCGAGGGCGAGGCGCGCGTGTGGTGGGTGGACGGGGAGCCCGCCCTGGTGGGGCCGCATCCGGACACGCCGGGCGTGGAGCCCGATCCGGAGCTGGACGCGGTCGCGCACGCGGTCCGGGCGCTGGGCTGCCGCTTCATCACGACCGACCTGGCGCGCCGCGCCGACGGCGAGTGGCGGGTGGTGGAGGTCGGCGACGGCCAGGTCAGCGACCTGCCCGCGTCGGTGGACGCGATGGACCTGTACGCGCACCTGCCCGTCCCGGACTGACGTACGGCCGGGGCCTCCGCACGGCATGTGCCCGGGGCGTGACGGAACCGGTATATGTCCTCTTCCGTCCCATGTTGGGCCGCCCCTAGGCTGTGGCCGCTGTTCAGCCCCCTTGCGAAGGACGTGTTCGCCTTGCCTCCTCAGGAGCCCGGTCGCCGGCTCAGTTCCCGCAGCGTCAAGGTAGGGATGGTGAGCGCGCTGTCGCTGACCCTGGTCGCCTGCGGTTCCAGTTCCACCACGGCGCGGTGCGTCGACCGCAACGCGCCGTCGGGCAAGGGCGGCTACAAGGTGGTCTCCGACAGCTACTGCGACGTCGACGACATCGACAACGGGAGCACCGGTTCCTACAACCGGTACTTCTGGTACTACGGCGGCAAGCGGGGATCGAACGGTTTCGTCTCGGGCGGCAGCCAGTACCGGCCGAGCGACGGGAAGATCAAGTCCGGGAGCGGGAAGACGCTGAGCCGGGGCGGCTTCGGCGGCAGCGGCAAGAGCGGGGGCTGACCGTGCGCCGGACGCGTTCGACGCCGAGGGACGGCTGGGCCGAGAAGGTCGAGGCGCACGGGCTGGCGTTCCACCGGACCGCGCACCCCGAGCATCTGACGCGCCCCTACTGGGACGAGTCCGTGCACTACGTCTTCGACATGGACGAGGTGCTGGCGCTCGAGGCGGTCGTCGAGGAGCTGCACGGGATGTGCCTGCAGGTGGTGGAGCACGTCGTCAGCACGGGCCGGTACCACGTGCTCGGCATACCCGACTGGGTGGCGCCCCTCATCGAGGAGTCGTGGCGGCGGCGCGACCCGCATCTGTACGGGCGGTTCGACCTGCGTTACGACGGCCACGGTCCCGCCAAGCTGCTGGAGTACAACGCCGATACCCCGACCGCGCTCGTCGAGAGTTCGGTGGTGCAGTGGTACTGGCTGCAGGACGTGTATCCGCACGACGACCAGTGGAACTCCATCCACGAGCGGATGGTCGCCCGCTGGAAGGACCTCGTGCCGCGGCTCGGCGGCGGGCCCGCGCACTTCGCGTGGACGACGGATGACGAGACCGGCGAGGAGGTCATGACGATCGCCTACATGCAGGAGACCGCCGAGGAGGCGGGCCTGCCTGGCGTGGCGATCGCGATGGAGGACATCGGCTGGGATCCGGTGCGGCGCCGGTTCGTCGACATGGACGAGCAGGAGATCCGCACGCTCTGCAAGCTCTACCCGTGGGAATGGATCGTGGCGGAGCCGTTCGGGCGGGAGATCCCGGGCGCGCCGACGTCCTGGATAGAGCCGATCTGGAAGATGGTCCTGTCGAACAAGGCGCTGCTCGTGCTGCTGTGGGAGCTGTTCCCGGGGCATCCCAACCTGCTGCCGACGTATCTGAACACACCGTCGGGCCTGACCTCCTACGTGCAGAAGCCGCTCCTGGGGCGGGAGGGCGCGAGCATGCGGATCGTCGCGCCAGACGGCAGCGAGCAGCGGACCCAGGGCGACTACGGCGCGGAGGGCTTCGTCTTCCAGGAGTTCTGCGCGCTGCCGGAGTTCGACGGCGAGCATCCGGTGCTGGGCGCGTGGGTGATCGAGGACGAGCCGGCGGGCGTGGGCATCCGCGAGACGTCGGGGCTCATCACCGATGACACGTCGTCGTTCGTCCCGCACCGCATCGCGCTGTAGCGCGGTGAAGCGGCGGTGCTACTGGAGCCTGGAAGGGACGTCGAAGGTGGCGACGACGGCCTGCCAGACCTGCTTGGCGGGCTCGCCGTCCGCGAGGGCCTGCTCGATGGTGCGCCCACCCAGTTCGGCCATGACGTAGTCCTTGGCCACGCTCTGGGCGTAGGCCTCCCCGAACTGCTGGTTCATCCGGTCCCAGAAGACTGTTAGGCGCACGCGTCCACGCTATCCGACGGACGGCCCGTCCAAGGACTGCGCGACCTCGCCGGGGACGGCGGGGCCGGTCCCTTGGCGGTACTGGCGGTGCAGGCCGGTCAGGTAGCGTTCGACGCCTTCGACGACGCGGGCCGTCCGGTAGGAGGGGAAGACGTCGAAGGCGTGCTGCCCGCCCTTCATCTCGGCGTAGATGACGGGCGCCTCGGAGACGTCGCGCAGCCGCTCGACGAAGCGGCGCGCCTCCGGGACGGGGATGAGCGAGTCGTGGCTTCCGTGGATGACGAAGAAGGGCGGCGCGTCCTTGCGGACATAGGTGACGGGCGACGCCTTGGCGTACACCTCGCGGTTCTCCTCGAACGGCAGTTTGACGACCATCTTCTCCATGATCCGGGTCGCCCCCATGGGCACCGGCCACGGCCCGGCGTCCACGAGGTTGTAGACGCCGTAGAAGGGGACGGCGCCCTGGACGGTGGTGTCCACGTCCTCGAAGCCGGGCTGGAAGTCGGGCACGTTCGCGGTGAGCGCGACCAGCGCGGTGAGGTGGCCGCCCGCGGAGCCGCCCGTCACGCACAGGAAGTCGGGGTCGGCGCCGTACTCCTCGGCGTGCTCCTTGTACCAGGCCAGGAACCGCTTGAGGTCGATCAGGTGCTCCGGCCAGGTGGCGCGCGGGCTGAGCCGGTAGTTGACGTTGAATCCGACCCATCCCTGGACGGCCATGTGGTTGAGCAGGGGCAGCCCTTGTTCGCGCTTGTCGCCGATGACCCATGCGCCGCCGTGGATCTGCATGAGCCCCGGCCGCAGCCCGTCGGCGGGGCGGTCCTTCGCGGGGCTGTACACGTCCAGTTTCAGGCGGAGCCGGCCGTCCTGGTGGTAGACGACGTTGCGCTGCACCTTCACGCCCTTGCGCGGGATCAGGCACAGGGGCGGGACGAACAGGGGCGCCAGCGGGAAGCGCGGTGCGCCGTCCGGGTCGAGGTCGAGGGGCGCTCCGCTCTCCCGGAGCGTGACGACGGTACGGCGGGACGCCAGGATGATGGCGACGGTCCCGGCGGCGGCGAGGACGCCGAGGACGAGGCCCGCCCAGCCGGCCCAGCCGTCCAGCCCGCCGTACGCGGCGGTGAGGGCGAGCGCGGCGATCTCGGTGACGAGCAGGTGCGGGGCCATCTCGATGGTGAGCCAGCCGGAGAAGAAGCTCGGCACCAGCAGGAGGGCGCTGCGCCTGGGGGCGTGCGCGTTGGCCGCCAGCAGGGCGAAGATGATCCCGAAGGCGAGCAGCAGGTAGGGCATCGCGACTCTCAGCAGTCTTCTCGGCGGCATGCGTCCTACCGGTAGACCATGCCCATACAAGCGCTTGCTTACAACGTGACGCGCGCCACGCCTTCGCATTCTGTCGGACCCGCGAGGCAGTATGGCGCCATGGGCGGTGACGTGCTCGAACGCTTCTCCCCGGCGACCCGCGAATGGTTCACCGGGGCGTTCGCCGCGCCCACCCCCGCGCAGGCGGGGGCGTGGGAGTCGATCGCCGGCGGCGACAACACCCTGGTCGTGGCGCCGACCGGGTCCGGCAAGACCCTGGCCGCGTTCCTGTGGTCGCTGGACCGCCTCACCGCGACCCGGCCGGGCTCCGGCGAGCCCGACGCCGCGGCGAAGCCCGATCCGCTGCGCCGCTGCCGCGTGCTGTACGTCTCGCCGCTGAAGGCTCTGGCCGTCGACGTGGAGCGCAACCTGCGCGCACCGCTCACCGGCATCCGGCACGCCGCCCGCCGGCTCGGCCTGCCCGAACCGGACGTCCGGGTCGGGATGCGGTCGGGCGACACCCCGGCCGACGAGCGCCGCCGGCTCGCCGTGAAGCCGCCCGACATCCTGATCACCACGCCGGAGTCGCTGTTCCTGATCCTCACCTCGCGCCCCCGCGAGTCGCTGCGCGGCGTCGAGACGGTGATCGTCGACGAGGTGCACGCCGTCGCGGGCACCAAGCGCGGCGCGCACCTGGCGCTGTCCCTGGAGCGGCTGGACGCCCTGCTGGAGCGGCCCGCCCAGCGGATCGGCCTGTCGGCGACCGTGCGGCCGCCGGAGGAGGTCGCGGCGTTCCTCGGCGGGACGCGGCCCGCGTCGGTCGTGCAGCCGGGCTCGGACAAGGTGTTCGACCTCGACATCGTCGTCCCCGTCGAGGACATGGGCGAGGTGGGGCAGTTCGTCGCCGAGTCCGGCACCGCCGATCCGCGGCAGCGCAGCATCTGGCCACACGTGGAGGACCGGCTCCTCGACCTGATCCAGGCGCACCGCTCGACGCTGGTGTTCGCCAACTCGCGGCGCCTGGCCGAACGGCTCTGCGGCCGCCTCAACGAACTCGCCTATGAGCGCGTGACGGGCGAGCCTCTCCCGGAGAACCACTCCCCCGCCGAGCTGATGGCCGAGGCGGGCTCGGCCCGGGGCGCGCCGCAGGAGATCGCGCGCGCGCACCACGGGTCCGTCTCCAAGGAGGAGCGGGCCGGGATCGAGAACGCGCTCAAGGAGGGCCGCCTCCCGGCGGTCGTCGCCACCTCCAGCCTGGAGCTGGGCATCGACATGGGCGCCGTCGACCTGGTCGTCCAGGTGGAGTCGCCGCCGTCGGTGGCGAGCGGCCTGCAGCGGGTCGGCCGCGCCGGGCACCAGGTCGGCGCGGTGTCCAAGGGCGTCATCTTCCCCAAGTACCGCGGCGACCTCGTCCAGACGGCCGTGGTGGCCGAGCGGATGCGCGGCGGCGAGATCGAGGAGCTGCACTACCCGCGCAACCCCCTCGACGTGCTCGCGCAGCAGATCGTCGCGATGGTCTCCATGGACGAGTGGACCGTCGACGACCTGGAGTCCCTCGTCAAGCGCGCCGCCCCGTACGCGACGCTGCCGAGGTCGGCGCTGGAGGCGACCCTCGACATGCTCGCCGGGCGCTACCCGAGCGACGAGTTCGGGGAGCTGCGCCCGCGCCTGGTCTGGGACCGCGTCACCGGCGTCCTGCACGACCGGCCGGGCGCGCAGCGCCTCGCCGTGACGAGCGGCGGCACCATCCCCGACCGCGGCCTGTTCGGCGTGTTCCTCGTCGGGGAGAAGTCGTCGCGGGTCGGCGAGCTCGACGAGGAGATGGTCTACGAGTCGCGGGTGGGCGACGTGTTCGTCCTGGGCGCCAGCTCGTGGCGGATCGAGGACATCACCCCCGACCGCGTCCTGGTCTCGCCCGCGCCCGGGCAGCCCGGCAAGCTGCCCTTCTGGCACGGCGACGCGCTCGGCCGCCCCGCCGAGCTGGGGCGCGCACTGGGCGCGTTCACCCGCGAGCTGGCGGGGCTGCCCGCCGAGGAGGCCCACGAGCGGGTCACGTCCGCCGGTCTGGACGCCTGGGCCGCCGGGAACCTCGTGTCGTACCTGGGCGAGCAGCGGGAGGCCACGGGGCACGTCCCCGACGACCGGACGATGGTCGTCGAGCGGTTCCGCGACGAGCTAGGCGACTGGCGTATGGTCGTGCACTCCCCGCTGGGCGCGCGCGTGCACGCCCCGTGGGCGCTGGCCATCGCGGGCCGGCTGCGCGAACGGTACGGCGTCGACGCGCAGGCCATGCACGCCGACGACGGCATCGTCATCCGCATCCCCGATATGGACGAGCCCCCGAGCCTCGACCTCGCGGTGTTCGACGCCGACGACATCGAGCGCATCGTGGTGGACGAGCTGGGCGGCTCGGCGCTGTTCGCGGCGCGGTTCCGCGAGTGCGCCGCGCGTTCCCTGCTGCTGCCGCGCCGCCGCCCCGACAAGCGGATGCCGCTGTGGCAGCAGCGCCAGCGCGCCGCGCAGCTGCTGGCGGTCGCGAGCAAGTACCCGTCGTTCCCGATCACGCTGGAGACGATGCGCGAGTGCCTGCAGGACGTGTTCGACGTCCCGGGCCTGGTCCAGCTGATGCGCGACATGTCCGGCCGCAAGGTCCGGCTCGTCGAGGTGGAGACGCCCGAGCCGTCGCCCTACGCGCGCTCCCTGCTGTTCCACTACGTCGGCGCGTTCATGTACGAGGGCGACTCGCCGCTGGCGGAGCGCCGCGCCCAGGCGCTGGCGCTCGACTCGGCGCTGCTCGCCGAGCTGCTCGGCCAGGCCGACCTGCGCGAGCTGCTCGACCCGGACGCCGTCGCCGACATCGAGCGCGAACTCCAGCGCCTGACGCCCGACCGCCGCGCCCGCGACCTCGAAGGCGTCGCCGACCTGCTGCGCACCCTCGGCCCGCTCACCACCACCGAGGTCGCGCTGAGAACGACCCTGGCACCCGACGCCGCCCCGGATCCCGATGGCGAACCCGGTCCCCTCGATGCCGACGCCGCGCCGGACGTGCTCGTCCACGCGTCGCGGTGGCTGGAGGAGCTCGAGGCGACCCGCCGAGCGATCCGCGTCCGCGTCGCCGGGGAGGAGCAATGGGCCGCGATCGAGGACGCGGCGCGGCTCCGGGACGCGCTCGGCGCGCCGCTGCCCGTCGGCGTCCCCGAGGCGTTCCTCGAACCGGTGGACGACCCGCTGGGCGACCTGGTGTCCCGCTACGCGCGCACACACGGTCCCTTCCGGACCGGCGAGGTCGCGGTGCGCTTCGGGCTCGGCGCGGCCGTGGTCGCCGAGACGCTCCGCCGGCTGGCGGGCGCGGGCCGGGTCGTCGAGGGCGAGTTCCTGCCCGTCGAGGCCGTCGCGGGCCCGCTGACCAGCGAATGGTGCGACACCGGGGTGCTGCGGACGCTGCGGCGCCGGTCGCTGGCGCGGCTGCGCGCCGAGGTGGAGCCGTCGCCGCCGGAGTCGCTCGGCCGGTTCCTGCCGGTCTGGCACGGCATCGCGGGCGGGTCGCGGCTGCGCGGCATCGACGCGCTCGTCCAGGCGATCGAGCAGCTCCAGGGCGCGGCGGTCCCGGCTTCGGCGCTGGAGTCGCTGGTGCTGCCATCGCGGGTCGCGGGCTACTCCCCCGCCATGCTGGACGAGCTGACGTCCGCCGGCGAGGTGGTCTGGGCGGGCCAGGGCGGGCTGCCCGGCGGCGACGGCTGGGTCGCGCTGTACCTGGCCGACACCGCGCCGCTGCTCATGCCGGAACCCGCGGAGATCACCCTCACGCCCGCGCACCAGGCCGTGCTGGACGCCCTCGACGGCGGCGGCGCGCTGTTCTTCCGTACCCTCTCCGACCGGGTGAACGCGCAGGTCACCACCGCCGACGCCGACCTCGCCACGGCCGTGTGGGACCTGGTCTGGGCGGGGCACCTGACCAACGACACCCTCGCCCCGCTGCGGGCGGCGCTCGGCTCGGGCCGGCCCACGCACCGGTCGCGGACGACCCGGCGCGGCCGTCCCGTCCTGCCGTCCAGGACGGGCCCGCCGACGGTCGCGGGCCGCTGGTGGCCGCTGCCGGCGCGCGAGACCACCGCGACGCTGCGCTCGCACGCGCTGGCGGAGGCGCTGCTGGAGCGGTACGGCATCGTCATCCGCGGCGCCGTGGCGGCCGAGCGCACGCCCGGCGGGTTCTCCGCGGTGTATCCGGTGCTGCGCGCGTTCGAGGAGAGCGGCCGGTGCCGGCGCGGGTACTTCGTCGAGGGCCTGGGCGCGGCGCAGTTCGCGCTGCCCGGGGCGGTCGACCGGCTCCGCGCGCTGCGCCCGTCGGCCGCGGCGCCCGACGACATCTCCGCGCTCTGGGAGACGCCCCGCAAACCGGACGTCCGCGCGCTGGTGCTCGCCGCCGCCGACCCCGCGAACCCGTACGGCGCCGCGCTGCCGTGGCCCGGCCGCGACGACGAGGTCGCGAGCGGCCACAAGCCGGGCCGCAAGGCGGGCGCCCTCGTCGTGCTGGTCGAGGGGCGCCTCGTCCTCTACGTGGAGCGCGGCGGCAAGACGCTGCTGACCTGGGACGACGACCCGGACGTGCTGCAGCCCGCGGTCGACGCGCTCGCGCTCGCGGTCCGCGAGGGGGCGCTCGGCAAGCTGACCGTCGAGCGCGCCGACGGCGCGGCGATCAACGACTCGCCGCTCGCCGCCGCCCTGGAGTCGGCGGGCTTCCACCCCACCCCCCGGGGCCTGCGCCTGCGCGCGTGACGGGGCTCAGCGGCGGCGGCCCTTGAACATGGAGATCAGGCCGCGGAGGGCGCGCTCGTCGAGGGAGCCGAACGGGTTGTCGTGGACGAGGTACGTCCAGGTCGCGGACGGCCGCTTCAGGCCGGCGGCGTCGAGGTCGACGCCGGCCTCGGTCGCGGTGAGGTCCGCGAACGCGGCCGCCGCCCGCCGCCGGGCGTCGCCGAGGAGGCGCTTGCCCGCCGGGACGGCCTCCCGGTTGAACTCGACCAGCGGGTCCAGCCCGCGGCCGAGGGAGCGCAGGTGGATGCCCTCGCGCAGGTCGGCGAGGAAGGCCAGGTGCTCGGCCCAGCAGCGGTCCAGCTGGTAGAGGACGACCTGCCGGGCGGCCTCCGCGACCGCGTCCGCACCGGCGATCTTCACCAGTTCGGCGTGCTCGGCGGGGGCGTCGGCCGCCATGGCCTTGTCGGCGGCGTCACCGGTCAGGACGGCGTCGCGCTCGGTGAGCACCTCGCGGCGCTGCAGCCCGATGAGCTGGTTGTAGCGCCAGGTGTTGCGGTGCAGTTCGAGGTCGACGCCCTCGGCGACGCGCTGGGCGTGGCCGACGATCCAGTGCGCGCCCTTGTCGTCGACGCGGCCGTCGTCCGCGGCGGGGCCCTTGTAGGTCTCGTCGGGCGCGTAGCGGGTGACGAGGTCGTCCTGGAGGCTGGTGAAGAACACCGACCCGCCGGGGTCGCCCTGCCGGCCGGCGCGGCCGCGGAGCTGATCGTCCAGGCGGCTGCTGTGGTAGCGGCCGGTTCCGATCACGAGCAGGCCGCCCGCGTCGGCGACCTGGTCGCGGCGCGCCGCGTCCCGGTCGGCGGGCGCGGTGCCGGGGACGGGCGCGCCGGGGCCGCCGCCGAGCCGGATGTCGGTGCCGCGGCCCGCCATCTGGGTGGAGACGGTGACCGCGCCGGGCGCGCCGGCCTCGGCGATGATCGCGGCCTCCTCGGCGTCGTTCTTGGCGTTGAGGACGACGGGGTCGACGCCCGCGCGGACGAGCCGCCGGGCGAGCCGCTCGGACTCGGCGACGTCGCCGGTGCCGACGAGGACGGGCCGCCCGGCGGCGTGCGCGGCGACGATCTCCTCGACGACCGCGACCTCCTTGTCGGCGGTGGTGGCGTACAGGCGGTCGGGCTCGTCGTCGCGGACGCAGGGCCGGTTCGGCGGGACGACGGCGATCTGCAGCCCGTAGAACTCGGTGAGCTGCCCCGCGACGGCCATCGCGGTGCCGGTCATCCCGCAGCGGACCGGGTAGCGGCCGATCAGCTCCTGCACGGTGATCGAGTCGAGGATCTCGCCGGACGGCGACGCCTCCAGCTCCTCCTTCGCCTCGACGGCCGCCTGCAGGCCGTCCGGCCAGCGCTGCAGCAGCGCGACCCGGCCGCGCGACTCGCTGATCAGCTTCACGGCGCCGTCGCGGACGATGTAGTCGACGTCGCGGTGCAGGAGCACCTCGGCGTGCAGCGCGACGTTCACCGCGGTCAGGGTCGCGAGGTTCTCGGGGGCGTACAGGTCGAGGCCGAGGACGCGCTCGACCTCGCGCGAGCCCGCGGCGGTCAGCTGGACGTTGCGGGCCTCCTCGTCGGTGGCGTAGTGCAGGCCGGGCCGCAGCCGCCGGACGAGGTCGGCGTACCGGGGGTCGGCGGGGTCGAGGTCGGCGGCGCCGGCCAGCACCAGCGGCACCATCGCCTCGTCCACCAGCACCGAGTCGGCCTCGTCGATCAGCGCGACGGACGCCGCGGCCTGCACGGCGTCGGCGGGGTCGGTGACGAGCCGGTCGCGGAGCAGGTCGAAGCCGATCTCGCTGACGGGCCCGTACACGACGTCGGACCGGTACGCGGCGCGCCGCTCGTCCGGCGTGGAGGACTGGCCGATCGAGGCGGCCGTCACCCCGAGCATGGCGTAGAGCGGTCCCATCCAGGCGGCGTCGCGGCGGGCGAGGTAGTCGTTCACCGACATGACGTGGACGCGTTCGCCGCGCAGCGCGTACCCGGCGGCGGCGAGGGCGCCGGCGAGGGTCTTGCCCTCGCCGGTGGCCATCTCGGCGACGTGCCCGGCGAGCAGCGCCAGGGTGCCGGTGAGCTGGACGTCGAAGGGCCGCTCGCCGATCGCGCGGCGGGCGGCCTCGCGGCCGAGCGCGCAGAACTCCGGCAGGTCGGCGATCAGGTCCGGGGCGGACGCGGCGGCGGTCAGCTCCGCGTCGGTGAGGCCGCGCACCCGCTCCTCGCGCCGTCCGGCCTCCTCGGCGACGGCGCGGAACGGTGCGAGGTCGACGCTTCCGGGCTTCTGGACGAGCCGCCGGAATCGGTCACGCAGCGCCATAACGCCCCCTCGATGGCTCGGTCACGGTCCCCCCAACGGCCGGGTCGGATCCCTCGTTCCACATGATCACCGCGGAAGGTCTCCGGAAGATCTCCGGGAGGTCTCCGCACGAGGTCTGACCTCGAATTCATCCCCAAGATGGATCCCCGCGAGCCCCTTGTTTGAGACCATGGAGGCATTACGGGGTTGCGGTGGCCACGGGGAGAGCGTCACCGCGGAACGGGGTTTCGCCATGACACCTACGGCACGGTGGGCCGCCGCGCAGCGGCGCAAGCGCCAGATCATCAGCCAGACGGTCATCGACCGCGCGCTCAACGACCCGCGGCGCCATGACCAGCCCGCGGCCGTCGCCGCGCAGGAGAAGTAACCGGCCACCCGGCGCACGCGCCGGGTGACACAGGTACGAGTGAGCGCCCCCGCGTCAGGCGGGGGCGCTTCGGCATGCCCGCACGAGCCGCGCCACCCCGCCACGCCCCGCCACGGCCCAGCGCGGCCCGGACCGGGGTCAGTCCTCGCCCGCCGAGAAGACCTCGTCGCGGGCGCGCTCCAGGGCGGCGTGCAGGGCGCCGCGCAGCACCGGGTTGCCCTCCACCTCCGTCACCGCGACGGTGGGACGGGTGGGGCTGATCCGCCCGACGGCCCGTTCGATGCGGGTGGCGAGGGGCGCCCCGCCGGCCCGTCCGAGACTGCCCGACAGCACCACCAGCCCCGGGTCCAGGACGATGTTGACCGAGGTCACGCCGTAGGAGAACCGGTTGGCGAGCTCGTCCAGGAACGCCCCGCCGCGGGACTCGTCGGCCGCCGCCGCCCGGACGCACTCCACCGCGGTCGCCTCGGTGATGCCGTGCTCGTGCGCGAGGGCGCGGACCCCGTCCGCGCCGACCAGGGCGCCGTAGCCGCCGGCGAGGGTCGGGATCCCCCACGAGGTCGACTCGGTGACGCCGCCCTCCTCCTCGGGGACGCGGCGGGCGGTGCTCAACGGCAGCGGCGCCCCGGGGACGGGCAGGTACCCGATCTCCCCCGCGCCGCCGGACCGGCCGCGGTGCAGCCGGCCGCCGAGCATCACCGAAAGGCCCATGCCGCGGTCGAACCACATCAGCGCGAAGTCGTCGGTGTCGCGCGCGGCGCCGTAGGCGCGCTCGGCGACCGCGGCGAGGTTCACGTCGTTCTCGATCGTCACCGGGCGGCGCAGGTCGGTGCGCAGGGCGGCGAGCACGCCCTCGTGCCAGGCGGGAAGGTCGAAGGAGAACTGGACGTCGCCGGAGCGCGGGTCGACGACGCCGGGGGTGCCGATGACGAAGGCGCTCAGCCTGTTCACCGCCACCTTGGCCGAGCGGCACGCCTTGACAACCGCGTTGTGGACCATCTTGACGGGCTCGTCAGCGCCGTTCGGATCGACGGTAACCTGGGCGACCATGCGTCCGGTGATGTCGGCGACGCCCGCGGTGACACCGTCCGGCCCCACCTCCAGACCCGCGACGTAGGCGCTCGACGGCACCACGGCGTACAGGGCGGCGTTCGGCCCGCGGCCCCCGGCCTGTTCCCCGACGACCGCCACCAGACCGCGCTCCTCGAGCCGGGACAGCAGTTGGGAGGCGGTGACCTTGGAGAGCCCGGTGTGCTCGCCGATCTGCGCGCGCGTCAGCGGGCCGTGCTCGACGAGCAGGTCCAGCGCCGCGCGGTCGTTCAGCTCACGCAGCAGCCGCGGTGTTCCCGGGCGTCTGGCCATGCTGGTACCCCTCGATGTCTCAATCCGCTAACGGGCGGTTTTGTTTAGGAAAGTTTCTTGTTAGTTTACCCGCAAGCGCCGACCGTCCCCTCATCCGGGGAGGGGCGTGCAGAGCGCCGACTGGCGAGCAGGGCGCCCGCGAGCGACGCGACGGCGAGCGGGGCATGTCCCGGACCCTAAAGGGTCGGGGCGTGCTCCACTCGCACCGCAGGCCACAAGGCCCCGCGAGGCGATGCCGGAAAGGAACCCCCAGTGAAGTACATCAAGGTTGCGGCCACGGCGGCCGCGATCGCCCTGGCCGCCACGGCCTGCGGCGGCGGAGACGGCAAGAAGGACGACGACTCCGGCGCGGGCAAGGACCCGGCGCAGCTCAAGGTCTGGATGATGGGCGACGGGACCACCGAGCAGACGAACTTCCTCAAGGGCGTCGAGACGGAGTTCAAGCAGAAGCACCCGAACACGGCCGTGCAGATCAAGTACGTGCCGTGGCCGCAGGTCGCCACCACCTTCCAGAAGGCCGCCGCCGGCGGCGAGGGCCCGGACGTCACCGAGCTCGGCAACACCGACGTCCAGTCGCACATCGAGCAGGGCAACCTCGCCGAGGTCACCGACGAGATGGCGGGCTGGGCGGACAACAAGACCCTGAACAAGACCGCCCTCGCCAACGACCAGGCGGACGGCAAGACCTACGCCGTGCCGTGGTACGGCGGCGTCCGCGCCATCTGGTACCGCAAGGACTGGTTCGACGAGCTGAAGATCCAGCCGCCCGCGAACTGGGCGGACCTGGTCGCCGCCGCCAAGAAGGTCCAGGACGCCAAGAAGGTGCCCGGCATCGGCGCCCCGAGCGACCAGACCAACGCCCTGGTCAGCTTCATCTGGGGCAACGGCGGCGAGGTCGCGGTCAAGGACGGCGGCAAGTGGACCGGCAAGCTCGACCAGCCGCAGGCGATCGAGGCGGTGAACTTCTACGCCGGCCTCGTCAGCAAGGAGAAGGTCGCGCCGGAGAAGTACGTCGGCAAGAACGAGCTGGACGGCCCGCAGCGCGACTTCGCGCTCGGCAAGCTCGGCATGTACATCGACGGCAGCTGGGCGCTGGCGCAGATGAAGAAGATCTCCCCGAAGAACGCCGACAAGTGGGCGGTCTTCCCGATCCCGGCCAAGACGGGCGGGAACGCGCCGGTCATGGCGGGCGGCTCCGACCTCGCCGTCTGGAAGGACAGCAAGGCCAAGAAGGCCGCGTTCGACTACATCACGATCCTCAACAACGCCGCGAACGCCAAGAAGTGGGCCGACATCAGCGGCTTCTCCTCGATGCGGTCGGACGTCCAGTTCTCCGACCCGGCGCTGGCGCCGTTCACGCAGATCGCGACCAACACCAAGTTCACCCCGATCAGCGCCGGCTGGGGCGACTTCGAGCAGTCCAAGAAGGTGCTGCCGAACGCGGTGAAGGCGATCATGCAGGGCAAGTCGGCCGACGACGAGATGAAGAAGGCCAACGAGCAGGCCAACGAGCTGCTCAACCAGTAGCACCGAACGTCCGGCGGGCCCGCGCCGCATGTCCCCCGCGGGCCCGCCGGACTCGGTGAGGCCACCCGTCCCCGCTGATCGGAAGCGTTCATGCTCGACACCGCTCCCGCGGTGCGCAGGCCGCCGGGCCGCAGACCGTCCGGCCGCGGGCGCCCGCGCCGCCGGCCCCGATTCGGGCCCTACCTGCTGATCGCGCCGACCGTCGTCGTGATCGCCGTGCTGATGTTCTGGCCGATGGTCCAGATCGGGATCATGTCGTTCCAGAAGGTCGGCAACCGCCAGCTGCGCGGCGAGCCGGCCGAGTCGGTCGGCACCCAGAACTTCGACACCATCCTCAAGGACCCGCTCTTCTGGGCGGCGTTCCGGCACACCGTGCTGTTCGCGATCGTCGCCGTCACCCTGACCATGGTGATCGGGACGCTGGTCGGGCTGCTGCTCAACAAGCTCGGCAAGCGGATGTCGAGCTTCGTCTCCGGCGGCGTGATGGTCGCCTGGGCGACCCCGCCGGTCACCGCCGCGATCATCTTCAGCTGGCTGTTCGGCTCCACCGGCGGCCTGGTCAACTGGTTCCTCGACAAGCTGCCGGACGCCCTGGTCGGCGGCGGCTGGAACGACTACAACTGGTTCTCCACGCCGCTGTCCACCTACACGGTGCTGACGGTCTGCGTGGTGTGGCAGGCCTGCCCGTTCGTCGCGGTGTCGGTGCTCGCCGGGCTGAAGAGCGTCCCGCGCGAGCTGTACGAGGCGGCGCGGGTGGACGGCTCCGGCCCGTGGCGGACGTTCTGGAGCCTCACCTACCCGATGCTCAAGCCGATCTTCCTCGTCGTCCTGGTGATGTCGATCATCTGGGACTTCAAGGTGTTCACCCAGCTGTTCATCATGTCCGGGATGGCCAACCGCGACGCGTTCAACCTGTCGCTGTACGGCTACTCCGAGGCGTTCGGCGCGCTCAACCCCAAGCTCGGGATGGGCTCGGCCATCGCGGCGGTGCTCACGCTGATCCTGCTCGTCGTCACCGCGCTGTACGTGCGGGTCATGGTGCGTCAGGGGGAGACCCGATGACCCAGGCAACCCTCAAGGCGGGACGGTCCCGGCGCGGCCGGCCGGCCGCGCGGAGGCGGGCCCGCAAGATCGGCCTCAACGGGCTCGGCGTGCTGGTGTTCGTGCTGGCGGTGTTCCCCGTCTTCTGGATGGCGTCCACCGCGTTCAAGCCGAACAGCGAGATCTTCAGCACCACGCCGAAGCCGCTGCCGACGCACCCGACGCTGGCGCACTTCGACTTCGTCCTCAACGGCGGCATCGCGCAGGTGTCGTTCTGGACCTACTTCCGCAACAGCATCCTGCTGGCCCTGATCACCGTCGTGGCGTCGAGCCTGCTGGCGCTGCTGGCGGCGACGGCGGTAGCGCGGTTCCGCTTCCGGTTCCGCACCACGTTCCTGGTCATGCTGCTGGTGGTGCAGATGGTGCCGTGCGAGTCGCTGGTCATCCCGCTGTTCCTGGACCTCAAGCGGCTCGACATGCTGAACACGCTGCCGGGCCTCGCGGTCGTCTACATCGGGTTCGCGGTGCCGTTCGCGATCTGGATGCTGCGCGGCTTCGTCGCGGCCGTCCCGAAGGAGCTGGAGGAGGCCGCCGCGATCGACGGCGCCGGCCCGGTCCGCACCTTCTTCACCGTCATGCTCCCGCTCGTCGCGCCCGGCCTGGTCGCGACCAGCATCTTCTCGTTCATCACCGCGTGGAACGAGTTCATCTTCGCCTTCACGTTCCTGGACGACCAGGACAAGTACACCCTGCCGATCATGCTGCAGTTCTTCTTCGGCCGCAGCAGCACCGCCTGGGGGCCCATCATGGCAGCGTCGACGCTGCTCACCATTCCCGTCATCGCCTTCTTCCTGCTCGTCCAGCGCCGCATGGTGTCCGGGCTGACCGCCGGGGCGGTGAAGGGGTGACCGCCGACGACATCGCGACCACCGGCGAGATCGCCCGGCTGGCGCGGGGCACCCTGCTGCCCTCCTTCCCGGGCGCGGCGGCGCCGCGCTGGGTACTGGACGAGCTGGAGGCGGGCCTCGGCGGCGTGACGCTGTTCGCGCTGACCGGCAACGTGCCGAGCCCGGAGTCCCTCGCCGCGCTGACCGCGCAGATGCGCAAGGCGGGCGACCCGTTCGTCACGATCGACGAGGAGGGCGGCGACGTCACCCGGCTCGGCGGGCACGCCACCGGCAGCCCGTACCCGGGCAACGCCGCGCTCGGCGCGGTCGACGACCCGGAGCTGACCCGGCGGATCTACCGCTCGCTGGGCGCGGAGCTCGCCGAGGTCGGCGTCAACCTCAACTTCGCGCCGTCGGTGGACGTCAACACCGCCGACGACAACCCGGTGATCGGCACGCGCTCGTTCGGCGCGGACCCGGACCTCGTCGCCCGGCACGCGGCGGCGGCCGTGACCGGCACGCAGGAGGCGGGCGTCGCCGCCTGCTGCAAGCACTTCCCGGGGCACGGCGCGACCGTGGACGACTCGCATCTCGGGGTCCCGATCGTCGACGCCGACCTGGAGCTGCTGGACCGCCGCGAGCTGGTCCCGTTCCGGGCGGCGATCGCGGCCGGCACCCGCGCGGTGATGACCGGGCACCTGAACCTGCCCGCGATCACCGGCGGGGTGCCGGCGACGCTGTCGCCCGCCGCGATCACCGGGCTGCTGCGCGAGCACCTCGGCTACGAGGGCGTGATCGTCACCGACGCGCTCGACATGCAGGGCGCGAGCGGCGCGATCGGCATCCCGGAGGCGTCGGTCCGGGCGCTGATCGCGGGTGCGGACCTGCTGTGCCTCGGCCCGAACGAGCACGCCGAGACGCTCCGGGCGACGCTGGCGGCGATCGACGAGGCGGTGCGGACCGGGCGGCTGCCGGCGGCCCGGCTGCACGACGCGGCGGAGCGGACGGGGCGGCTGCGGGCGTGGCTCGCCGGCAGCAGCCCCGCCGCGGTGGACCGCGCCGCCGGGCTGGAGGGGGCCCGCCGCGCGATCCGGGTGACGGGGGCGCTGCCGGGCTGGCACGGGGCGCCGCTGGTCGTCGAGGCGGAGGCCACCGGCAACATCGCGGTGGGTCCGACGCCCTGGGGCCTGCACCCCTGGGCGCCCGACGCCGTCCGGGCCGCGGGGGCGCCCGGAGAGGCGGAAGGTGTCCTGGAACGTGCCAGGGGGCGGGGTCTGGTGGTCGTGCTGCGGGACGCCCACCGGCACGCGGCGCAGCGGGCGCTCGCGAACGCCCTGCTCACCGCCCGCCCGGACGCGGTGGTCGTGGAGATGGGCCTGCCGGTCTGGCGGCCCGGCGCGGCCGTCTACCTGGCCACCTATGGCGCCGCCGCCGCCAACGCCCAGGCCGCCGCCGAGCTCCTGGGGCTGGTCTCCGCCGCCTGAGCGCGGCCCGAGAGCCGTGGCGCGCCCGCCGGTCAAAGGCCCGGTACCAGCGGGCGCGCCACGTTCCACACACCCGGAAGACCAGACAGCCCCGCGCTGATCTCACCAAGGACGCCACGACCGTCGCGATCGCGAGCGAAGCCGGATTCGAGCGAAGCGAGAATCCGACTTCGCTCGCGAAACCTTCAAGAACCGACCGCCAAGGGCAACGCCGTAAGCAAGCCCAGGATGCCCTTGCCCAGCCACGCGACGACCGGGACCGTCGCAATCGCGAGCGAAGCCAAGTTCGAGCGAAGCAAGAACTTGATCGCGCAGCGAGGCCCCCAGGGCCGAGCCGGAGCGATGCAGCGATCGCACGCATTGCCCGCCGAAGGGAGGGCGCCCAGCGCCCGACCGCCAAGGGCAATGCAATAGGCAGAGCCCGACCAGTCCGATCGGCAAGGGATAATACCTACATGCGATTGTCCGCCCGGGTCGACTACGCGTTGCGTGCCGCCGCGGAGCTGGCGGTGGCCGGGAGTCACCCGGTGACCGCGGTCCAGCTCGCGGAGGCCCAGCAGATTCCGCCCAAATTCCTGGAGAACATCCTCGGTCAGCTGCGCCGGTCGGGGCTCGTCCGGAGCCAGCGCGGCCCTGAGGGGGGCTACTGGCTGGCGCGTCCGGCCGAGCAGATCTCCCTTGCCGACATCATCCGCGCCATCGACGGGCCGTTGCTCGGCGTGCGGGGCGAGCGCCCCGAGCACGTCGGCTACGAGGGCCCTGCCCGGTCCCTGCAGGAGGTGTGGATCGCGTTGCGTGCGAGCGAGCGCGCCATCCTCGAGCGGGTGACTCTCGCGCACATCGCCGCCGGCGAGCTGCCCGAGGGGGTCCGCAAGCTCACCGAGGACCCGTCCGCGTGGGAGAGCCCCTCTCTGATCTAGCGGCGGGGTCGGGTCCGTGCCGGAAGGCGATGTCGTCTGGCTGACCGCCCGGCGCCTGCATGAGGCGCTCGCCGGGCGGCCTCTGACGCGTGCCCAGTTCCGGGTGCCGCGTCTCGCCACCGCGGATCTGCGCGGCCGGACGGTGCTGGAGGTCGTGTCGCGCGGTAAGCATCTGCTGATCCGTGTGGAGGGCGGCCTGACGATCCACACGCATCTGCTCATGGAGGGCCGCTGGCAGATCCGGGCGGCGGGGCCGTTGCCGCGCGACCACCGGGTCCGGCTGGTGCTGGCGAACGCGGAACAACAGGCGGTGGGCCAGTCGCTCGGCCTGGTCGAGCTGCTGCGCACGGCCGAGGAGGACGCGGCCGTCGGGCATCTCGGCCCGGACCTCCTCGATCCCGGCTGGGACGACGATCTCGCCGCGCGGGCCGTCGCGCGGCTCGAGGAGCAGCCGGACCGGGCGATCGGCGAGGCGCTGCTGGACCAGACGCGGCTCGCGGGGATCGGCAACGTCTACAAGGCCGAGGTCCTGTTCCTGCGCGGTGTTCACCCCTGGACGCCTGTGGCCGCCGTCCCCGACCTTCCCGCTCTCGTGGAGCTCGCTCACCGGCTCCTGGACGTCAACAAGGCACGGCACGGCCACGTCACCACGGGGAACATGGGACGTGGCCAGGAGCACTGGGTGTACGGCCGCGCGGGGCGTCCGTGCCGCCGCTGCGGCACCCGGATCGAGCGCGCTCCGCAGACGTCCGGGGTGGGCGACCGGACGGCCTTCTGGTGCCCTCGCTGCCAGCCGGCCCGTTAGGACGCCCGTTCGGCGCGGCGGGCGGCGGCGCCGAGGATCTCCAGCCGGATGAAGCCGGCGCCGCCGGCCCGGATGAGCAGCCAGTACGGCGCGAACACGCGGCGCGCGAACGCGTCGGTGCCGCGCACCCGCGTCTCGAACGCGAGGAGGGAGCCGGGGCCGTCGGGCGCCACGCGCAGCGACATCGCGACCTTCGCCCAGCCGGGGCCCTCGAAGGCGGTGAACGCGGCGGGGTCGCCCGGTTCCACCGGCGCCGTCTCGGGGCGGACCCGCCAGAACTTGGCGATCTTGCCTTTGACCAGCTCCGTGCCGTCGTCCCGGAGCAGGGTCGGGGTAGGGAACGTCTCGACGAGGGGGCCGCTGAGCCGGGTGCGCCCGGCGGAGCGGAGCGCCATGAGGCGGCGCGACACGGGCAGGTCCTCGGCGGCCAGGGTGGTCAGGGCGTCCCAGACGGCCGCCGGTTCGGCCCGGACGCGGCGGATGTAGCGGGAGCGGAAGTCGGCTTCGGGCAGGACGCGGTCGAGCAGCAGCGGGGACGGGGCGGACGCGGCCGGCGCGGGCGGGGTCGGGTGCTTCACGGGCTCTCCTTCGTGGCGAGCGCGGCGACCGCCGCGTTCGCCAGCCGGTCGGCGAGGCCGGGCGGCGTTTCGCCGCCCGCCAGGAACAGGTAGGTGTAGATCGGGCCGAGCAGCAGCGCGTGCACGAACGCGGGGTCGCCGCCGGCCGGCTCGCCGCGCGCGCGGGCGCGGTCGAGGATCTCGGCGACGAGGGCGCGCTCGGCGTCGATGACCCCGGCCTGGAAGCGCGCGGCGAGTGCCGGGTCGGCCGACAGGTCGGCCGCCAGGCCCGGCAGGACGAGCCGGGCGTGCGGGCCGGACAGCAGGTCGATGATGTGCTCGGCGAGCGCGGCCAGGTCGCCGCGCAGCGAACCGGAGTCGGCGGGCGGGACGGGATGCGGGCCGTGCACGGTGACGGCGAAGACCATCTCGGCCTTGGACCGCCAGCGGCGGTAGATGCCCGCCTTGCCGACCCCGGCCCGCGCGGCGACGCCGTCGATGCTCAGCGCCTGGTAGCCGGACTCCGCCAGCAGCGCGCGCACCGCGTCCGCGACGGCCTGGTCCACGTGCCCGGAACGGGGGCGGCCTCGGTTCATGGCCCGAGCATAAACGAAACGGATCGGTCCGTAAATGAAATTGTGGCGGTCGGCGCCCGTGCCGCGCCTCGAGGTCGCGGACGGGTCGCCGCCGGAACGCGGGTCGCCGGATCCTGCGCCCGCAGAAGCATCCTCCGATTGCGATCGTTCCAAGTCAATTCTCGGGTTTTCTTATCGATCCCCCAGGTCTACCTTTGAGCGCGTGACCCTCGACGACCTCCGCGTGTTCGTGGCCGTCTGCGCGGCCGGCAATCTGAGCGCCGTCGCGCGCGACCTGTCGTGCAGCCAGTCCGCGGTCAGCCAGCACGTCAAGCGGCTCGAACGGGAGACCGGGCTGGTGCTGCTGGAGCGGCGCCCGCGCGGCGTGCTGCCCACCCGCGCGGGCCGGATCCTGCACCAGGCCGCCACCGAGGGCATCGCCGGGATCGACGCGGCCCTGCGGCACCTGGACGACCTGCGCCGCGGCGTCGGCGGCACGGTCCGGATCGCGACGGGCGCCACCACCGTCCGGCACTTCATGGCCGCCGGGGTGGCCGCGTTCCGGGCCCGCCATCCCGAGGCGGCGCTGCAGTTCGAGACCGCCGGGTCCAGCCGCCGCTGCCTGGAGGCGGTGCGGGCGCACACCGCGGACCTGGCGTGGGTCACGATCGGCCCGCCCCTCGACGGCGTCGAGCAGCGGGCGTCCTGCGAGCTGCCGTGGATGCTCGCCGTCCACGCCGGCGACCCGCTGGCCGCCCGCGAGACGATCGCCCTCGACGACCTCGCGGGTATCCGGCACATCGAGCTGCCCGCGCACTCGACGTCCCGCGTCCACCTGGAGATGCATCTCGAACGGCACGGGGTGCGGCTGACGTCCACGACCAGCGTCGCCGACTGGGACACCGCGCTGCTGCTCGCCGAACTCGGCCTCGGCCACGCGATCCTGCCGGCGCTGCCCGGCTGGGGCGGCGGCCGGGGCGAGGTGCGGCTGATCCCGATCCCGGACCTGCCGCCGCTCACGGCGGGCTGGGCGGCCCGGCGCTGGGACGCGCTGAGCCCGCTGGCCATCGAGTTCGCCGACACCGTCCTGGAGCACCTGCGCCGCTGACCACGCCGGGACCCCCTCGCAGAGCGCGCCACCGACAGAGCACGCCTAGAAAGCGCGGCACGGGCGGAGCGCGCCCAAGAGAGCGCGCGCCACCGACGGAAGGCGCCCAGAGAGCGCGGCACGGGCGGAGCGCGCCCAAGAGAGCGCGCGCCACCGACGGAAGGCGCCCAGAGAGCGCGGCACGGGCGGAGCGCGCCCAGGACATGGAAAGGCCCGGCCCCAGGAGAGGGGCCGGGCCTTTTCCGCTCGGATCCGGGTCCGCGCCGAGGATCGCGGCGGCGCGGGGGATCCGCGATCTATGCCGATCAGGTCTGGGCCTGGAACATCCAGTGCTGCTTCTCCAGCTGCGCCGCGATGCCGATGAGCAGGTCCTGCGTGACGGGGTCCGGCTCGTCGGTCGCCGCGATCCGCTCGCGGAACCGCGCGATGATCTGCGCCAGCACGTCGGTCACCGCCGCGACGACCTTGTCGTCGGCCAGGTATCCGGCCTCCAGCTGCGGGATCTCGGTGCGGTCGGCGACCGTGCGGGCACGGCCGTCGGGGTTCACGCCGATCGCGACGGCGCGCTCGGCGACGTCGTCCTGGCCGGCGCGGGCGAGGTCCACGACCTCGTCCAGGTGTTCGTGCACGACCTTGAAGTTACGGCCGGTCAGGTTCCAGTGGGCCTGCTTGGCCACGAGCGAAAGATCGATGAGGTCCACCAGCGCGCCCTGCAGGGCCTGCCCGGTGACCTTCAGTGCCTCGTCCGAGAGCGGGCTCTTGACGGCCGCCATGATTCGGGCTCCTTCCGCGTCGTTACGGGATGTCCGTTACAACGGGGAAGGCTGCCCGCCTATGCCGAGCTCATGCGTGAGACCGCGCACACCCGCGGCCCCGGTCGGGCATGAACCCGGCGCCGCGGCGCGCACCGCGGGCCGGTGCCGGTGACTAGGCGGCGACCATGTCGCCGCGGAACTCGCCGGTGATCTCCTCGGGGGTCTCCGGAATGCGTTCGGCGGGGATCCGCTCGTGCTCGGGCGCGCCCGCCATGACGGGCTCGTGCTGCAGCTCGGCGAGGGCCAGCGAGTCGGCCACCTCCCTGAGCACGTGCGACAGCGGAACGCCCAGCGCCTTGCAGATCGACGACAGCAGCTCGGAGGAGGCCTCCTTCTGCCCTCGTTCGACCTCGGACAGGTAGCCGAGGGAAACCCGCGCGGCCGCGGACACCTCACGGAGGGTGCGTCCCTGGCGCAGCCGCAGCTGCCGCAGTACGTCACCGAGCAGCTGGCGAAGCAGGACCATCGTCTCGCTCCCTCCCTCAGTTCGGACCATCTGCCGGTTCCACCGTACCCGGCTTGACGGTGGCCATGGCAGACCGTTGATTTCGTGTTCGCTCGGAACGTAACGCTGTAATCAGCCCCTAACTTCCCGATCTTCCCGAGCGTCCCCGGTCTCGACCTCGGCGTCAAGTCCCAGCAGCTCGCGTCTGAGCAGCTCAAGCGCGTGCACGACGGTCATCCGGCGGAGCACCGCGCGGATCTCCGGGCCGGTGCCGGGCACGGGGAGTTTCGGCCTGACCACGGTGCGCGTATTCCGGGGTCCGGTCACGCCGATATAGACCGTTCCCACCGGGGAGCCGTCCTGCGGCTCGGGGCCCGCGACGCCGGTCACGGCGAGCCCGTACGTCGCGCCGAGCCGGTCCCGGACGCCCTCCGCCATCGCCGCGGCCACGTCCGGGTGGACGGCGCCGTGCTCGGCGAGCAGCACGTCGGAGACGCCGAGCAGGCGGTGCTTCAGCTCCGTCGCGTACGTCACCATCCCGCCCGCGTACGTCGCCGACGAACCGGGCATCGCGGTCAGCTCGGCGCCGATGAGGCCGCCGGTCAGCGACTCGGCGACCGCGACGGTCGCGGACCGCTCGGCGAGCAACCGGTGGACGACGCGGTCCAGCGTCTCGTCCTCCACGCCGTAGACGACCGGGCCGAGCAGCTCGCGGACGCGCTTCTCCACCTCCGCGAGACGGCCCTCGGCGTCCGCGCCGGCCACCGTGATCCGGATCTTGACCTCGGCCGGGTCGGGCAGGTAGGCGAGCTTCACCCCGTCCATCGCCTCGACCTCGGCGAGCCGCGTCGCGACGACCGACTCCCAGATCCCGGCGGTGCGCAGCGTCCGGCGGGCGACCGCGGGCAGCCCGGCGATCCCGGCCAGCTCCGGCAGCACCACCTCGTCCATGATCGTGCGCATCTCGAACGGGACGCCGGGCAGCGCGTAGACGATCCCGCCGTCCAGCTCGACGCGCAGGCCGGGCGCGGTGCCGGCGGAGTTGCGCAGCAGACCGGCGCCCTTCGGGACCTCGGCCATGCGGAACGCCATCGGCTGGAGCTCGCGGCCCGCCGCCTCGGCCCGCTCGTGCAGCCGCCGCTCCAGCGCCGGGTCGCGGACGAGCACGACGCCCGCGGCCTCGGCGAGCGCGTCGCGGGTCACGTCGTCGTAGGTGGGGCCGAGCCCGCCGGTGGTGATGACCGCGTCGGCGCGCTCCAGCGCGGACCGCACCGCCGCGACGATGACGTCCATCTCGTCGCCGACGACGACGCTGCGGGTCACCTCGACGCCGTGCTCGGCGAGCCGCCTGCCGAGCCAGGCCGCGTTCCCGTTGATCGTGTCGCCGAGGAGCAGTTCGTCCCCGACGGTGAGCAGTTCGACCCGCATCGCTTCCGCCTCCCCGTCGCCGGTCCCCCGAATCTACCGGCGGGGGACGACGGTCCGCGCGGCGCGGCGCCGGCGGTTGCGGGCGACGGCGGCGCGGGGCGCCGGGTTCACCGCATGCGTGGCCGAATCAGGACGAACACCTCTTTGTTCGACTAACACCCGCTCGTCCGATCGGTCCCGCATATCGCATTTCGTTCGCCGGGAAAAACGTGAGCCGTGCATTGTGTCACACACCCGCCGGGCCCCGCACACTGCGCGCGAGTGGGAACGCGACCAGGGCGCGCATCGTCGCACCGCCCCCGACCTGCGCCATTGCGGCGACGGTCCACCATCGGCCAACCGCGCCGTCATTTTGTGAGTCAGAACTCATTTGCCATGTCGCGACCACTCCCCATTCACGGGGATAATTGTCGGTGCGGCCGCCATGAACGGGGCTGCGGGGCACGACCGGGGTGGGCGTGCTCCCGCAGCCCGCCATGGCGGCCGTGCTCGTCCCCGCCCGGTCGCGGGCCGCCCCGGTGGTCAGGGGCGCGCCAGGCGCCGCAGGACGGCCCCGCAGCGGCGCGCGTACGCGCGCTGGGCCACCGGCGCGAGCGGACCGGCCAGCCGCGCCGCCGCCGTCGCCGGTCGGCTGAACGAAGTGACGGTCAGCCACACCTCGCCCTCGTCGTCCAGATGCACGACGAACGCCTCCTCCCCCGACATCGGGTGGCCCTGCAGCGTCCCGTACGCCCATCCGGCGCGGCGGTCGTCCTCGCGCGTCCACACGACCCGGCACGGGGCCATCAGCCGGAACGGCCCGAGCCCGACGCCCATCTCCACGCTGACGCCGGGTTCGGCCCGCGGGGCCGACGCCCGCACGCGCGCGGGGAGCGCCCGGTGCATCCAGAACTCCATCAGCGCGTCCGAGGCGTTGCGCATCACCGCCGGACCCGCGCCGACGAGCGTCCGCACCCGCAGGTGCCGGTAGCCCGCCGGACGCTCGGCGTCCCGCGTCGCGCCGACCTCCGGATAGGTGAAGTCCTGCCCGCTCATAGCCGTCCGGCCTCCAAACTGACGAATCGGTGTCAGGTACCACCGGTTCTCCTGGTCACCCGCGCGGGTGCCGCTCTACCGTCGCATCATGATCGCCGTCATCGCCGCACTGCACGTGTACCCGGTCAAGAGCGCGGCCGGCGTCCCGCTCGCCGAGGCGGAGATGACGCCGGAGGGGCTGCGCCACGACCGGGCGTTCATGCTCGTCCGCCCGGACGGGCGGCACCTGTCGCAACGGGAGGTGCCCGGCCTCGCGCTGGTCCACCCCGCCTACGACGGGACGAAGCTCACCGTCACCTCGCCGCTCGCGGACGCGCCGCTGGTCTGCGCGGCGGCCGGCGGCCCGGCCCGCGACGTCACCGTGCACCGGCGCCCCTGCCAGGGCGTCGACCAGGGCGACGACGCCGCCGGCTGGTTCTCCGAGGCGCTCGGGATCTCCTGCCGCCTCGTCCGCTTCACTGGGACGCGTCCCACGCGACGCGGCGGCGGGACGCTCGCGTACGCCGACGGCTACCCGGTCTCGGTGCTGTCGCAGGAGTCGCTCGACGACCTGAACCGCCGGATGGACGGGCCGCTGCCGATGAACCGGTTCCGCCCCAACATCGTCCTGAGCGGCCTCGGCCCCTACGGCGAGGACGCGGTGACCCGGCTGCGCGGCTCCGCCGAGATCGAGCTCGTCAAGCCGTGCGGGCGCTGCGTCATCATCAACACCGACCAGGAGACGGCCCAGCGGTCCCCCGCTCCTCTGCGCGCGCTCGCCGGGTACCGCACCGGGCGCTTCGACGGCGCCCGCGAGATCGTGTTCGGACGCCTCGGCATCCCGCGCGCGCTCGGCACGCTCCGCGTCGGCGACGAGCTGACCGCGTCCTGAGCCGCGAGCAAGGTCAGCTACGGGGAGCACGCCGCAGGCGCCACGCCTGGACGACGTAGTCGGCGCCGGTCACCACGGTGACGATCAGCGCGGCGCCCATCGTCACCCAGCGCAGGTAGTCCAGCGGGCCGGGCAGGATGTAGAAGCCGATGGCGAAGACCTGCAGCATCGTCTTCAGCTTGCCGCCCTTGCTGGCCGGGATCACCCCGTACCGGATGACGACGAACCGCATCAGCGTGATGCCGATCTCGCGGACCATGATGACGATGGTCACCCACCACCACAGCTCGCCCAGCGCCGACAGGCTGACCAGCGCCGCGCCGGTCAGCGCCTTGTCGGCGATCGGGTCGGCGATCTTGCCGAAGTCGGTGACCAGCCCGCGGGACCGGGCCAGATCACCGTCGATCTTGTCGGTGACGGACGCGGCGGCGAACACCGCGAACGCGCCGATCCGCCAGCCGGTGCCGTCCATGAACAGCAGCCACACGAACAGCGGCACCAGCGCGATGCGCAGCAGCGTCAGCGCGTTGGCGATGTTGTAGACGCTCGCGGGCGGCGGATCGGGCGCCCCGGCGACCGGTTCGGGCATGCCCGCGATCATGACACGTCCGCGACGAGGTCCACCCCGTCGCTCCCGGTGACCCGGGCGGCGACGATCTCGCCGAGGGCCAGGCCCTCGCCGCGGACCAGCACCGTCCCGTCGACCTCGGGCGCCTGGTGCGCGGCGCGGCCCTCGAACCCGCCGTCCGCCTTGTCCTCCAGCAGCACGTCGACCCGCGAGCCGACGCGGTCCTCGGCGCGCTGCGCGGTCAGCTCCTCGGCCAGCCCCGACAGCTCCTCGACGCGGCGGGCGATCTCGTCCGGGTCGACCTTGCCGTCGAGGTTCGCGGCCTCGGTGCCGTCCTCGTCGGAGTAGCCGAACACGCCGATCGCGTCCAGCCGCGCGGCGGACAGGAACTCGGCCAGCTCCTCGAAGTCGTCCTCGGTCTCGCCGGGGAACCCGACGATGAAGTTCGACCGCACGCCCGCCTCCGGGGCCTGCGCGCGGATCTGGTCGAGCAGCTCCAGGAACCGGACGCGGTCGCCGAACCGCCGCATCGAGCGCAGCACCGGGCCGCTGGCGTGCTGGAACGACAGGTCGAAGTAGGGCGCGACGCCGGGCGTGCCGCAGATCGCCTCGATCAGCCCCGGCCGGGTCTCGGCGGGCTGCAGGTAGCTGACCCGGACGCGCTCGATGCCGTCCACCGCGGCGAGGCCGGGCAGCAGCTTCTCCAGCGCCCGCAGGTCGCCGAGGTCCTTGCCGTAGGACGTCGAGTTCTCGCTGACGAGCACCAGCTCCCGGACGCCGTGCCCGGCGAGCCAGCGGGCCTCCTCCAGCACCTCCGCCGGGGGACGCGACACGTACGCGCCGCGGAACGCCGGGATCGCGCAGAACGTGCAGCGCCGGTCGCAGCCGGACGCCAGCTTGAGCGGCGCCACCGGGCCGCCGCCGAGGCGCCGCCGCAGCACCCGCGGGCCCGACGCGGGCGCCACGCCGTCCGGCAGATCGCCGGGACCGCCGTGCCCCGGGATCGCCACGCCGTCCGCGGACGCGGACCGCTCGACCGGGCTGATCGGCAGCAGCGTGCGGCGGTCGCGCGGGGTGTGCGCCTCGCGCGCGCGGCCCTCCATCACGTCGTCGAGCCGCTCCCCGATCGTCAGGTAGTCGTCGAAGCCGATCACCGCGTCGGCCTCCGGCAGCGCCTCCGCCAGCTCCTTGCCGTACCGCTCGGCCATGCAGCCGGCCGCGACGACCTTGGCGCCGGAGTCGTGCGCCGCCAGCAGCGTGTCGATGGAGTCCTTCTTGGCCGCCTCGATGAAGCCGCAGGTGTTGACGACCACGACGTCGGCGCCGTCCGCACCGTCCGCCAGGTCCCAGCCGGCGTCCTCCATGCGCGCGGCGAGCTCCTCGGAGTCCACCTCGTTGCGGGCGCACCCGAGAGTGATGAGCGAGACCTTGCGGCGAGTCGACATGCCCCTAAGGTAATGGGCCCCGGCAGCGCCGCGGACCGCCGCCCCGCCCCTGTGACCGAGCGGTCAGCCGCCGCCTGGCCCGGCGGGCCGGGGGCTCAGGCCGCCGCGGGATCGTTGCGGTCGAAGGTGAGCCGCTGGACGCCCTTGCCCTTCCCGGGCGTGCCGATGTCCTTGCCGTTCACGGTGAGCCGGACGCCGCCGCCGATGCCGATCACCATGCTGATCTTCTTCTTGGCGGTCCACTTCTTCTGGTCGCCGCTGCGCAGCACGCCGGAGTACAGCGCCTTGCCCTTGTCGCCGCGGACGTTCACCCAGACCGTCCGCTTGGCGACGACCGCGACCTCGACCGTGGTGCGCGGCGCCGCCGCCACCGGGTCGGTGGACTTGGGCGGCGCGGTGGGGGCCGGCTTCGAGGGGCGCGGCGCGGGCGTCCCGGCGACCTGCCGCGCGGTGTGCTGCTCGCGGCCGCCGTCGTGCCGGACGGCCTGGAACACCCCGGCGATCACCACGACGGCGAGGGCGAGCGCCATCGCCGCGCTCCAGTTCGCCGAGCGGCGCTCGCGGAACGGGATCGCGCGCTCCGGCTCGAACGCCGCCGTCGCCGACACCGGCTGCGGGGCGCCGCCGTGCGCGGCGTCGAACTCGCTGACCAGCGGCTCCGGGTCGATTCCGATGACCCGCGCGACGCTGCGGATGTGGCCGCGGGCGTAGAAGTTGCCGCCGCAGGCGGAGAAGTCGTCGGACTCCATGCCGCGGATCACCGTCTCGCGGATCCGCGTCTGGAGACTGACCTGCGTCACCGAGAGACCCGCCTGCCGACGCTCCTGGGCCAAGGTCTCACCGATGCTCACGCCGGGCCTCCTTCGAGCGCGTTCGCGGCTGGTTCCACGCTGATGCGACACCAGTCTAGAAACGGGAATGCCCGCTCGGCGAGCGCCAACACGTTCGAAACAGGGCAAGATTTCGCATCATTCCGCCATGCCCTTCCCGGTGTCCGGTGGCCATATGACGGTAACGGCGCGGACATTCCGTTGTTCCCCCGCGGTAAGTGTCGCGGGGGAACGCCCGGTCAGCCGCCGCCGCGCAGTTCCGCGAGCACCCCGGGCAGGTCGTCGGGCTTGGCGAGCACGTCGCGCGCCTTGGAGCCCTCGCTCGGCCCGACGATGTCGCGGCTCTCCATCAGGTCCATCAGCCGGCCCGCCTTGGCGAAGCCGACGCGCAGCTTGCGCTGCAGCATCGAGGTGGACCCGAACTGCGTCGACACCACCAGCTCGATCGCCTGGACGAGCAGGTCCATGTCGTCGCCGATCTCCTCGTCGATCTCCTTCTTCGGCGCGGCCGACTCGGCGACGTCCTCCCGGTAGTTCGCCTCCATCTGCCCCTTGCAGTGGTCGACGATCCCGTGGATCTCCTTCTCCGACACGTAGGCGTTCTGGATGCGCATCGGCTTGCTCGCGCCCATCGGCAGGAACAGCGCGTCGCCCTGCCCGACCAGCTTCTCCGCGCCGGGCTGGTCGAGAATGACGCGGCTGTCGGACAGCGACGAGGTCGCGAACGCCAGCCGCGACGGCACGTTGGCCTTGATGAGGCCGGTGACGACGTCGACGGACGGGCGCTGCGTCGCGAGCACCAGGTGGATGCCGGCGGCGCGGGCGAGCTGGGTGATGCGCACGACCGAGTCCTCGACGTCGCGGGGCGCGACCATCATCAGGTCGGCGAGCTCGTCGACGATCACCAGCATGTAGGGGTACGGGGTGTAGACGCGCTCGCTGCCGGGCGGCGCGGTGAGCTTGCCCGCCTTCACCGCCTTGTTGAAGTCGTCGATGTGCCGGAACCCGGACGCGGCGAGGTCGTCGTACCGGCGGTCCATTTCGCCGACGACCCATTCGAGGGCTTCCGCCGCTTTCTTGGGGTTGGTGATGATCGGGGTGATCAGGTGGGGAATGCCCTGGTACATGGTCAGCTCGACCCGTTTCGGGTCGACGAGGATCATCCGCACCTCGTCCGGCGTCGCCCGCATCAGCACCGACGTGATCAGCCCGTTGATGCAGGTCGACTTGCCCGCGCCGGTCGCGCCCGCGATCAGGATGTGCGGCATCTTCGCCAGGTTCGCCACCACCGTGCGGCCCTCGACGTCCTTGCCGAGCCCCACCACCATCGGATGGTGCTCGTTGGTCGCCGCCGGGGACCGCAGCACGTCGCCGAGGCTGACGATGTCCTTGTCGGTGTTCGGGATCTCCACGCCGATCGCCGACTTGCCGGGGATCGGGGAGATGATCCGCACGTCCGCGCTCTTCACCGCGTACGCGATGTTCTTCGTCAGCGCGGTGACCTTCTCGACCTTCACCGCCGGACCGAGCTCGATCTCGTACCGGGTGATCGTCGGCCCCCGGGTGAACCCGGTGACCTGCGCGTCGATGTCGAACTGCTCCAGCACGCCGGTGAGCGCGTTCACCACCGTGTCGTTGGCCTTCGTGCGCGGCTTGGCCACGCTGCCCGGCCGCAGCGCCGACGGGTCCGGCAGGACGTAGATCTCCCCGGACGACGACAGCGGCAGCTGCTCGGAGCTGCGCGGCGCCGGCGTCGGGTCGGGGACGTCGCCGTGGACGGGCTCGTCGGGCGGCGCGGGCTCGTCCAGGACCGGGTCGGGCGGCGGCGGCGCGTCGTCGATGGGCGGCGCCGGCGGCGGGACGTCCCCGCCGAACGGGTCCGGCTCGAACAGCTCGTCGGCGAGGTCGCGGCTCGGCCGCTCCCGGCGCTTCGGCTCGTCCTCCAGCAGCGGCGTGTCGTATGGCCGGGAGTGCTCGCCGACCTCCAGCTCGTCGTCGGCCTCGTCGGCCTTCTTCTTGCGGCGGCGCTTCTTCGGCGCCTCCCGCTCCTCGTCCGCCGTGTCGGACGGGCGCTCCGGGCGGCCCTGCAGCGTCGCGACTGCCCACAGTTCGCCGACCCGCTCGGGCACCTTCGCGATCGGGGTCGCGGTGATGACCAGCAGCCCGAACCCCGACAGCAGGAGCAGCAGCGGCACCGCCACCCAGCCGCTGAGCGCGGCGTCCAGCGGCGCCGACACGAGCCAGCCGATGACGCCCCCGGCGTCGCGCACGCCGGGCATGTCCTTTGACGGCGACGGGACGCCCGCCGCGATGTGCAGGATGCCGAGCACCCCGACGGTCAGCGCGGTCAGGCCGATGACGACGCGCCCGGTCTCCTCGTTCTGCTCGGGGTGGCGCAGCGTCCGCCACGCCAGCAGCGCCAGCACCACCGGCAGCGCCATCGCCACGATGCCGATGCCGCCGCGCACGACCTTCTCCAGCGCGATCGTGACGACCCCGTCCGGCCGGAACCAGGTCACCGAGGCCAGCACGATCGACGACCCGAGCAGCGCGAGCCCGAGGCCGTCGCGCCGGTGCTCGGGGTCGAGGCTGCGGGCGCCGTTGCCGTAGGCGCGGAAGATGGAGCCGACGGCGACCGCCGCGAGCAGGTACAGCTTGAACAGCAGCTTGAAGAAGCCGAGGACGGCCTGCGAGATCGGGTCCGGCTTCTGCTGCGCGCGGCCCCGGCCGGATCCCCGGCCTCCGGCGCCCTTCGCGCCGCCGCGCGCTCCACCGCCCTTCGCACTGCCGCTCGTTCGCTTCCGGGGGGCCGACCCTGCGGGTTTGCGAGCCGCGCTGCCCCCGGTACGCGAGGAGGTGGTCTTCGCTCCCCCGGACGCACGTGTGGCCATGGTTATGAGAGTAACCAAGGAGCGCCGGGGTTCCCGGGACGGCGAACGGGCGTGTTGCCCATACCGGACGACCGGGCACGACGCCACCCGGACGGCAGGGCACGACGCCGCCCGGACGACCGCGCGCGGTGCGCGCACGGCCGCCCCGGGCGGCGGCTACACCTCGACGACCACCGGGATGATCATGGGGCGGCGGCGGTAGTTGTCGCTCACCCACTTGCCGACCGTGCGGCGGATCAGCTGGTTGATCTGGTGCAGGTCGTTGACGGCGTCGCCGGCCGCGCCCGCCAGCACGCCCTCGATCCGCTCGATGACCTCGTCGAAGTCCTCGTTGACGATGCCGGCGCCGCGGGCGTGCACCTCGGGCCCGGCCACCAGCTTGCCGGAGGTCGAGTCGATGCCGACGACGATGGAGACGAAGCCCTCCTCGCCGAGGATCCGCCGGTCCTTCAGCGAGGTCTCGGTGACCTCGCCGACCGACAGGCCGTCCACGTACACGTACCCGGCCGGGACCGCGCCGACGATCTTGGCCCGGCCGTCGACCAGGTCGACGACCACGCCGTCCTCGGCGATGACGATGTTGTCGTCCGGCACGCCGGTGAGCGCGGCGAGCTTGGCGTGCGCCCGCAGGTGCCGCCACTCGCCGTGGATCGGCATGAAGTTGCCCGGCTTGGTCACGTTCAGCACGTACAGCAGCTCGCCCGCCGACGCGTGCCCCGACACGTGCACCAGCGCGTTGCCCTTGTGCACGACCCGCGCGCCCCACCGGGTGAGCCCGTTGATGACGCGGTTCACCGCGTTCTCGTTGCCCGGGATGAGCGAGGACGCCAGCATCACGGTGTCGCGGTCGGTGATGCGGATCGAGTGGTCGCGGTTGGCCATCCGCGACAGCGCCGACATCGGCTCGCCCTGCGAGCCGGTGCACACCAGCACCAGCCGGTCGCCGGGGATGTCGTCCAGCTCCTTCTGGTCGACCATCACGTCCTCGGGGACGTTGAGGTAGCCGAGCTCGCGGGCGACGCCCATGTTGCGGACCATCGAGCGGCCGACGAAGCACACCTTGCGGCCGTTGGCGACGGCGGCGTCCAGCACCTGCTGGACGCGGTGGATGTGCGAGGCGAAGCAGGCGACGATGAGCCGCTCCTGCGCGGTGCGGAACACCTCGTCGATGACCGGGCCGATGTTGCGCTCGCTGGTGACGAAGCCGGGGACCTCGGCGTTGGTCGAGTCCGACAGCAGCAGGTCGATGCCCTCGCCGCCGAGCCGGGCGAACCCGGGCAGGTCGGTGAGCCGGCCGTCCAGCGGCAGCTGGTCCATCTTGAAGTCGCCGGTGTGCAGGACGAGCCCGGCGGGCGTGCGGACGGCGAGCGCGAGCGCGTCCGGGATCGAGTGGTTGACCGCGAAGAACTCGCAGTCGAACGGCCCGAACGCGCGCCGCTCGCCCTCGGCCACCACGTCGGTGACCGGTTTGATGCGGTGCTCGGTGAGCTTGGCCTCCAGCAGGGCCAGCGTGAGCCTCGAGCCGATCAGCGGGATGTCGCGGCGCTCGCGCAGCAGGTACGGGACGGCGCCGATGTGGTCCTCGTGCCCGTGCGTGAGGACGACGGCCTCGATGTCGTCGAGGCGGTCCCTGATGTACTCGAAGTCCGGCAGGATCAGGTCGACGCCGGGCTGCTCGGTCTCGGGGAAGAGGACGCCGCAGTCGACGACGAGCAGGCGACCGCCGTACTCGTAGACCGTCATGTTGCGGCCGATCTCCCCGAGCCCGCCGAGCGCGACGATGCGCAGACCGCCCTCGGGCGGGGCGGGCGGGTCCGAGAGCTCCGGGTGAGGATGACTCACCGGGCGACCTCCGGAATGACGACCTCCGGCACTTTGACTCCCCCTATCGTGAGGTCTTCGCGCAGGCGCGCCGCGAACTCCGGCGTGGCCTCCACCAGCGGGGCGCGCAGCGGGCCGCCCCCGGGAAGGCCCAGCAGGTTCAGCGCTGCCTTGACGGCGATGGCGCCCTGCGTACGGGTCATGATCGCGGCGACCACGGGCAGCAGGCGCCGGTGGATCTCCAGCGCCCGCCCATGCTCACCGGCGCGGTATGCGTCGATCATCTCATGGAGTTCGGTCCCCACGACATGGCCGACCACGCTGACGAACCCGGCGGCGCCGACCGACAGCCAGGGCAGGTTCAGCACGTCGTCGCCGGAGTACCAGACCAGGTCGGTCTGCGCCATCACCCGGGACGCGCCGAACAGGTCGCCCTTGGCGTCCTTGACGGCGATGATCCGCGGGTGCTCGGCGAGCTGCATCAGCGTGTCGTTCTGGATCGGCACCCCGGCGCGCCCCGGGATGTCGTACAGCATGTTCGGCAGGCCCGTCGCGTCGGCCACCGCCGTGAAGTGGCGGAGCAGGCCCTCCTGCGGGGGCTTGTTGTAGTACGGGGTGACCACGAGCAGGCCGTGCGCGCCGGCGGCCTCGGCCTGCCGCGCGAGTTTCAGGGTGTGCTCGGTGTGGTTGGTCCCGGCACCGGCCACGATCACGGCGCGGTCGCCCACCGCCTCGATGACCGCGCGCAGCAGCGTGCTCTTCTCGTCGTCGCTCGTCGTCGGCGACTCGCCGGTCGTCCCGTTGACGACCAGGCCGTCGTGGCGCCGCTCGTCGACCAGGTGGGTCGCGAGGCGCGCGGCGCCGTCGTAGTCGACTCCGCCGTCCGGCAGGAACGGCGTGACCATCGCGGTCAGCATCCGCCCGAACGGGGCGTCGGTCGTTGTGCTGGGTGCCATGCATCGAACGGTACCGTTCCGGCCGCCGGCTTGGAGCCGCAGGTCGAGGGGTTTCGCGGCCGGGTCGGGACGGGGGCGCCGGCGGGCCCGCGCGGGGCCCCGCGCACCGGGGTCCGGGCGGGTGCCCGGACGGGTGCCCGGGCGTCCGCGGAGGGGCCCTCCGGCGGGCCGGGAGCGGGCATGGAAGAAGCCGCCGCCACACGCTCGGGGGTACGCGTGGCGGCGGCTCCCACACCCGACATCGTGGCACGCAAATGCCTCGTTACGGGGTCAGTCCGGCCACTTCCCGGACTCGGTTGGATAACGTGACCCTCCGGTCAGTTCGCGCAGCCGGCCGCGCAGTTCCTCGACGTCCGGCGTGCGCACGAGATCATTGCCCCGGACGGCCCACCAGTGGCCGGACCCGCCGCGCCCGATCCGCCAGCCGGTGAACTCGGCTGACAGCTCGCCGAGCCTGTCGGCGTCATGCCACGCGGTCTGCTGAATGCGCATCGGCCTCGTCCCCACTTCCCTTGCCATCCGCCGGTACCACCCGGTCTCCGCACCCGTCCCTACCCCGGGCGTGCCGCGCTATACGCCCCTTTCCACCTGGGCATACGAAGAAATCGGTACGTAGTCGGCCGGGTTTCTCAGCGGCCAACTTTTTCTGTCGCCGGGGGCAGCCATGTCGCGCGATATCGGGCCCATTCGGCCGGTGTGGTGGTCCAGTCCGCGTACACGCCGACGCCGTACGGGCGCTTCGGCGGCCGTTTGAGCTCGCCTATTCCGCGCCTTACACCACGGAGCGCGACGGTGAGATTCTCAGCCCAGTCCATCGCGGGCCGGTAGGTCGGAACGCCCATGAAAACCGTGACCTGATCGCCGATGAGTTCCAGGGTGCGGCGGGTGTGCCGGGCGAAGTGCCAGCCCGCGAGCGACTGCGTCGGCAGCGACACGTCGTAGGCCATGACCGCCACCTGGTCGACGCGCGCGGCGACCTTCCGCAGGAACGCGTCGGTGGGGCGCGGCGGGTAGTGCCACGGGCCGGTGCGCGGGAGCAGCGCCTTGTAGACGGGCTGCGCCGCGTCGGCCAGCGTCGGCTGCTCCAGCGCCACCGACAGCACGCGGCCGCGCGAGCGGGTCAGCGCGCGGGTCGCGTCCAGCAGCGCCAGGAACGCGCCGTCGTCGGGGTAGATCGGCTCGAAGTCGTAGTGGACGCCGTCGAACCCGAGGTCGAGCAGGGCCGCGTCGGTCCGCAGTACCCGGTCCCGGACGGCGGGGTCGTCGAGGTCGATGACCCCCTTGCCCTCGACCTTGCGGATCTGGCCGAGGTACGCCTGGACCCGCACGCCCGGCGCGTACCGGTGAACCGCCTTGGCGAGGGCCCCCGCGTACCGGTACTTCGCCGCGGGGACCGTCCCGTCCGCGTCGAACGGCCCGGCGTGGAAGAACACGTCGGTGATGCGGTTCTCCTGGAGGAGCGCCGCGAGGCCGCGGTATTCGGCGTCGGTATGCGGCTCCCCCACCCACTGGTGCCTGGCCCACAGCGCGTTCGCCTCGGTGCCGCGCGCCCCCGGCTCGGGCTGCCACCACGTCCAGGCGCCTGCGAAGGTCATCGCGACGAGCCCGAGCGCGTACGCCGCCGTCCAGCCCGCCCATCGCGCACCGCGCCGGATCCCGCGCCGGATCCCCGCAGAACGCCTCATCCCCGTCATTCAGCAATGATCGCGTATCGGCCTGGCACATCGGGCGCGCCACGGTTCTCCCGCTTCCGTGTCCGGCATGCCGGAGGCCACGCGCCGGCCATGAGTCGATCATGATTGCGCCGGGACCGCGCGTCGCGCGCGGCAAGCGTTGACACCGGGGGAACCCTTGGGTGACGAGGCGGCTCAGCGGTGCCGGGCCCCTGGTCTCCACGGGGTCTCGCATGGGGCCGCCCCGATCCTGTTCCGAATTCCGGGATGGAGGTCGAACGGACATGCGAGCACGACCGGACCAGGCCGAACCGACACCCCTGCTTCCAGCGAAGCCGGCCCGCGGGGCGCGGGGGGCCGTACCCCCGCGGGAAGCGCTGGTCAGCACCCGGGCGCTACTGATCGTCCTCGTGGCGATCGGCGCGGGCGCCCTGACCGCGATGGCCCCGCAGGCCGCGATCCCGATCGGGGTCGGCGTCGGCGTGGTCACCCTGCTGGCCCAGATCGTCAAGGATTGAAGGCGTCGAGTTGCGGCGATCCGCCATTTTGGATCGCTCCAAAGCGCCGCCTCGCCGCAACTCGACGAAGAGCCGGAAGACGATGAGCCGGAAGACGATGAGCCGGAAGACGATGAGCCGGAAGACGGGATCAGAAGACCGGGATGATGTCCTCCGCCTCGATGCCGGTGACGTCGACGCCGGAGATGTCCAGCTCGGGGATCGCGGGGAACTCGATCCCCCAGCGCTCCACGATCGCGCGGACGCGGGCGATCGCGACCCGCCAGTTCTCCGCCTGCTCGTCGAACGACAGCACGCCGAGGCCCGCGTCGCGGGCGTGGTCCATCAGCACGCGGTGGTTGTGCAGGAAGTACGGCGGCAGGTCCCAGAAGCCCTCCGGCGGCTCCCAGAGGATCATCGACAGGAACACGAAGCCGGCCCGCAGCTGCTTGGTGATCTGGCCCTTGACGTCCTCGGTGAGGCCGGGCCACTCGTTCTCCAGGATCGTCATGCAGATCTGCAGGTGCCGCGACTCGTCCCGGCCGATCCGCTTGAACATCTCGCCGAACAGCGGGTGCCGCGTGCCGGACGCCATGCCGCGGAACAGCGTCGACGCGGCCATCTCCCCCATCATGAAGCTGGTGAACAGCACGGCGAGCGAGTACTTGCGGACGGCGGTGTTGTAGCCCTGCCAGTAGCGGCCGCCGTTGTGGTAGAGCCAGCCGATGTTGTTGTGCGCGGCCTTCTCCAGGTCCGTGCTCGGGGTCCAGTCCAGCGGGCCGCCCGGCCAGATCCGCGCGATCGACCGCTGGCAGCACTCCTCGTGGTTCATCTCGTCACGGGTGATCGAGAAGAAGCACTTGCGGACCGGATCCTCCTCGTGCTGCTCGAACGCATGAATGGTCGCGCGGGCGAACACCGCGGGCCCGGAGGCGTCGAAGTTCGCCAGCACGGCGAACCAGTACATGAGCCCGAGGCGCTGCTCCGGGGTGAAGCCGTCCGGGCGCAGCTCGTCCCACGGCAGGTCGGCCGGGTTCCACACCGTGCGCTTCGACTTCTCGTAGATGGCGGCGAGCTTGCCGGTCTCGACCCGCCATTCCATCGGGTAGATGTTCGGCTGCGGGATGTCCGGGGCGGGCCAGAACCCGCCCTCAGGAACGGTCGGCTTGTCGGCCATGGAAGGCTCCTCGATGGTCACCGTTTTGTGACGCCCTACCGTCCATTGTGCGCATCCCGGTCACGTCCGCGCGCGGCCCGGTCCCGGCGGGGACGGCGGCGGGGGCGCGGCGGACCCGCGTCCGCTGGGTCAGGGCCACGCAGACGAGGACGCCCGCGGCCCCCAGCACGGTCACCGCGTCGATCGGCTCCCCGAGCAGCAGCCACGACCAGGCGAGCGTCATCACCGGCTGGGCGAGCTGCACCTGGCTCGCGCGGGCGATCCCGGCCCGCGCCAGGCCCTCGTACCAGGCGAAGAAGCCGAGGTAGGCGGACAGGGCGGTCACGTACCCGAAGCCGAGCACGGCGTGGCCCGTCCAGTGCGGGTGCGTCGTGGCGAGCAGCCAGCCGGTCACCGGGACGGTGATCGGCGCGGCCAGCAGGAGCGCCCAGGAGATCACCCGCCAGCCGGGCATGTCGCGGGCGAGCCGGCCGCCCTCGGCGTAGCCCGCGGCGGCGGCGAGCAGCGCGCCGAACAGCAGCAGGTCGGCGGCGCTGAACCGGCCGGCGCCGCGGACCAGCGCGAAGCCGGTGACGCAGGCGGCCCCGGCGGCGCTCGCCAGCCAGAAGGCGCGGGACGGGCGCTCGCCCGCGCGCAGCACGCCGAGGACGGCGGTCGCCGCCGGCAGCAGCCCGACCACGACGGCCGAGTGGGCGGACGAGGCGCCCTGGTCGAGCGCGAGCGTGGACAGTACCGGGAAGCCGAAGACCACCCCGGCGGCCGCGACGGCGAGCGCGGCCCACTCCCGGCCGCGCGGCCGGCGGGCCCGGACCGATAGCAGTGCGGCCGCGGCGAGGACCGCCGCGGCGGCCGACCGGCCGACGCCGATCAGGTAGGGGTCGAGCCCCTCGAGCCCGTACTCGGTGCCGGGAAGGGTGAAAGAGAAGATCAGCACGCCCAGCGCGGCGGACCAGATGCCGATCCCCGGCCCCCGGCCCGCTACCGAGCCGGTGACAGTAGCGCTATCTTTGTTCCTCATGAAAAACGATAGCAGTGTGGCGGCGCTCGCCGACGCGCTGCGCGCCGAGGTCGGCCGGCTGAGCCCGGGCGAGCGGCTGCCGTCGAGCCGGGCGCTGGTCGAGCGGCACCGCGTCAGCCCCGTCACGGTGTCGCGGGCGATCGGGCTGCTCGCCGCCGAGGGACTCGTCGTTACGCGGCCGGGCGCGGGCGCGTTCGCCGCGCGCCGGCCGTCCCCCGCGTCCGAGCCCGCCGACTTCGGCTGGCAGGCGGTGACGCTCGCCGGCCGCGCGGTGGACGCGGCGGGCGTGTCCTGGCTGCTCACCCCGCCGCCGGACGGCACCGTCCCGCTGAGCGGCGGCTACCCCCACCCGAGCCTGCAGCCGGTCCGCGCCCTGGCGGACGCCGCGGCGCGGGCGGCCCGGCGGCCGAACGCCTGGGACATGCCCCGGATCGGCGGGATCCCCGAGCTGCGCGCCTGGTTCGCCCGCGGCGTCGGCGGAGGCGTGTCCCCCGCCGACGTGACCATCGCCAACGGCGGGCAGCAGTCGCTGACGACCGTGCTGCGGGCGCTGCTCCCGCCCGGCGCCCCGGTCCTGGTCGAGTCGCCGACCTACCTCGGCGTGCTCGCCGTCGCGCGGGCGAGCGGGCTGCGACCCGTCCCGGTGCCGGTGGACGGCGACGGCGTCCGGCCCGACCTGCTGGCGGAGGCGTTCGCGATGAGCGGCGCGCGGGCGTTCTACTGCCAGCCCGCGTTCCACAACCCGACCGGGGCGGTACTGAGCGCCGAGCGGCGCGGGCGGGTCCTCGACGTCGCGCGCGCCGCCGGCGCCTTCGTCGTCGAGGACGACTACGCGCGGCACCTCGGCATCGACCCGCCCCCGCCGCCGCTGGTCGCGCAGGACGCCGACGGCCGGGTCGTGCACATCGCCTCGCTCACCAAGGCGACCGCGCCGAGCCTGCGGATCGCCGCGGTGATCGCGCGCGGCCCGGTCGCCGAGCGGATCCGCGCGACGCAGCTCGTCGAGGAGTTCTTCCCGGCCCGTCCGCTGCAGGAGACGCTGCTCGAGCTCGTCAGCTCGCCCGGCTGGCCGCGGCACCTGCGGGCGCTCCGGACGGCGCTGCCGGCGCGCCGCGACGCGCTGCGCGCCGCGCTCGCCCGGGACCTGCCGGAGCTCCGGACGAACCGTCCCGCGGGCGGCCTGCACCTGTGGGCCCGGCTGCCGGACGGCCTCGACGACGTCGCGGTCGCCGAGGCCGCCCTGCGCGCGGGCGTGCTGGTCAGCGCCGGGCGGCCGTTCTTCCCCGCCGAGGCCCCGGCGCCGTTCCTGCGGCTGAGCTACGGCAGCGCGGCGTCGGAGGCGGAGCTGGCGGAGGGCGTCCGGCGCCTCGCCACCGTGCTGCGCTGACGTCGCGTCCCGGACGCCGCCGCGCACGGTGCTCGGTGTGCGGCGCTCAGGGTGCGGTGCAGAAGCAGAACTCGTTGCCCTCCGGGTCGCGCCACACCCGGAACGGGGCGCGCGGGTCGCCCGTCGGCTCGCCGGCCGGGGTCGCGCCGAGGCGCGCGGCGCGCTCGCCGGCGGCGTGGATGTCGGGGACGTCCAGGTCGAAGTGGATCCGGTTCTTGATCGTCTTCTGCTCCGGGACGCGCTGGAACGACAGGACCGGGCCGCCCTCGCCGGCCGGCTCCAGGTCGAGCCAGCCGTCCTCGGCGGCGGCGGTCCCCACGCCGAGGAGCCCGCCCCAGAACGCGGCCAGGGCCTTCGGGTCGGCGCAGTCGACCACGACGCCGATCTTCAGCTGCGTCATCGGGGTCCTCCCAGGGGACGGGCGATGCGGGCCGAGCGCGCGGCGGCGCGCCGGCAGTGGACGGGCTCGGGACGGCGAAGCGGGCGCACCGGGCGCACGGCGCGGAGCCGGGCGCGCCCGCGCGCCGCGCGCTCCCTCGCCCGGGCACCCGCGGTGAGCCGCGCCTCGACGAGGTCGGCCTGCAGCCGCGCGTACTCCCGCTCGGCCCAGGCGTGCCGGGTCGCGAGACCCGCCAGGTACGGCAGCGCGTTCATCGCGCCTCCCTTCGTTGACACCAGTGAAACCGTAACGGCGGTGTCGGAATCATGCAACCACTAAAACGAGTTCACTGGTGTTGACGGTTGGTACGCTGCTCACGGACGGGTGGAGGGACCGATGGCCGACGCGCAGACCGACGACCCCGCGCTGCTGCTGCAGGACTTCGTCAACACGCTGAACCTCGACGCCGGCACCGACGACCTCCCCACGCCGGAGGCGCTAGCCGGATGGCTCGCCGGGCGCGGGCTCGTCCCGGACGGGACGCCCGCCGGCCCCGCCGACCTGAGCACCGCGATCACCCTGCGCGAGGGCCTGCGCGAGGCCATGGCCGGCCACCACGGCCCGCAGGACGCCGACCTCCCCGGCGAGCTGGACGACGCGCTCTCCGCGCTGCCGCTGCGGGTCGTCCTCGCCGGGCCGCGGCCCGCGCTCGTCCCGCTCGACCCGCCCGCGACCGCCGCCGCCGGGCTCGCCCGCGTCGCCGCCGCGATCATGGACGCGGCCGCCGCCGGGACCTGGCCGCGCCTCAAGGCCTGCCAGGAGGGCACCTGCCGCTGGGCGTTCCTCGACACGTCCAAGAACCGGTCGCGGTCCTGGTGCTCGATGCGCACCTGCGGCAACCGCACCAAGACCCGCGCGTACCGGGCCCGCAACCGCGCCTGAGCCGGCCCCGGGCCCTAGGCTGTGCGGTGATCGTCAGGAGGGACGCCCATGACCGCCAGCGGGCCCGATGCGGGAGTGCGCGGCGCGCGGCGCGCCGACGCGGCCGCCGTCGCCGACATCCAGGTGCGCGCCTGGCGGCACGGCTACCGCGACCTGCTCCCCGCCGCCGTCCTGGACCGGGTGACCGGCCCCGACGCGCTGGAGGCGTGGCGGGAGCGCTGGGCGGACGCGGCGGCGAACCCGCCGAGCCCCCGGCACCGGCTGCTCGTCGCGGTCGCGTCCGACCTGGTCGTGGGGTTCGCCGCGCACGCCCCCGCCGAGGACCCCGACCTGGACGCCGCGACCACCGCCGAGCTGATCACGCTGCTGGTCGACCCGCTGCACGCCCGCGCCGGGCACGGCAGCCGGCTGCTCGCCGCCACCGCCGACCTGCTCCGCGACGACGGCTTCACCACTCTGATCACCTGGACGTTCGAGAAGGACGAGGTCACCCGGGCGTTCCTCGGCGGCGCCGGCTGGGCGCCCGACGGGACGGCCCGCACCCTCGACATGGGCGAGCCCGTCCGGCAGGTCAGGCTGCACACCGACATCACCGCCGGGTAGCGGCACCGTCCGGCGGCGGGCACTGTTCGACGGCGGGGCGCCGTTCGATGGCGGCGCTGTTCGGGAGGGGTCGGTGAGGGGCACGGCCCGTCCGGCCATATCGTGGAGGCCGTGCCCGAGTCCACCTCCCTGACGCCGCATGCCCCGGCGACGCCGCCGCGCGCCGACCACCGCCGCTGGCTCGGCATGGTCGTCATCAGCCTGGGCGTCTCCCTGGTCGTGGTGGACGCCACCATCGTCGGCGTGCTGCTGCCGCGGATCGTGTCCGACCTGGACCTGACGACCACCGGCGCGGAGTGGATCACCTCGGTGTACGCGCTGGTGTTCGCGGCGCTGCTGATCCCGTTCGGCCGGGCCGGCGACCTGTTCGGGCGGCGCCGGATGTTCGTGCTCGGCGTGACGGTGTTCGCGCTCGCCAGCCTGGCCGCCGCGGCGGCGGGCGGCGGAGGCGCGCTGGTCGCCGCACGGGCACTGCAGGGCGTCGGCGCGTCGATGATCCTGCCGGCGACGCTGTCCACGGTGAACGCGGTGTTCACCGGACGGGACCGTGCCATCGCGTTCGGGATCTGGGGCTCCATGATCAGCGGGATGGCCGCGCTCGGGCCGCTGATCGGCGGCGCCGTCGCGACCGGCGGCGGCTGGCGCTGGGCGTTCGGGATCAACCTGCCGCTCGGCGCGGCGCTCATCGCCGGCGCGTTCCGGCTGATGCCGGAGACCCGCGCGGCGGGCGCCGCCGCCCACGGGACGCTGCGCGAGATCGACTGGCCGGGCGCGGGACTGTCCGCGCTCGGGCTCGCCGCCCTGGTGTGCGGGCTCATCGAGGGCCAGACGTACGGCTGGTGGGCGGCGACCCGGCGGTTCTCGGTGGCGGGGTTCGACTGGCCCGGCACGGCGCTGTCGCCCGTCCCGGTGGTGATCGCGCTCGGCGCCGTGCTGATCGCGGCGCTGGTCGTGGTCGAGCGGTCGCGGGCCGCGGCGGGCCGCCCGGTGATGCTGGACCTCGAGCTGTTCCGGATCCCGAACTTCCGGCACGGCAACCTCGCCTCGTCCCTGATCAACGTCGGCGAGCTCGGGCTGCTGTTCATCCTGCCGCTGTTCCTCCTCGGCGTGCACGGCACGAACCCGCTGCAGATCAGCGTCGCGATCCTGCCGCTGGCGATCGGGGCGTTCCTCACCGGCGGGTACGCGGGCAAGCTCGCCAACAAGCGCGGCGCGCACCGCGTCGTGCAGATCGGCATGGTGCTGGAGGTCGCCGCCGTCCTCGCCCTCGGCGTCACCGTGTCGGCGACCACCGGCGGGTTCGGGCTCGCGCCCTGGATGCTGCTGTACGGCCTCGGCCTCGGCCTGACGTCGGCGCAGCTCACGAACGTCTCGCTCGCGGACGTCCCGCCGGGGCAGGCCGGGCAGGCGTCCGGCACGCAGTCCACCGCGCGGCAGGTCGGCGCGGCCCTCGGCATCGCGCTGATCGGGACGGTGTTCGCCACGAGCCTCGGGCACGCGATGAGCGACCGGCTCGCCGGGACGTCGCTGAGCCCGGCGGAGCAGGCGTCGGTGACCCGGCACCTGCGCGAGAGCGCCGGGACCTACGGACGTGATCTTCACGACAGTCCGGGCAGGACGGTCGAGGCGCACGCCGCGGACGCGAGCCTCGCCGTCGCGACCAGGCACGCCGCGCTGACGACCGCCGCGATCCTCGCCGCCGGGCTGGCCCTGTCGCTGCGCCTGCGCCCGAGCACTGATCGACATCGGGAAGAATCGAAGCGCCAGGGCGGCTGACACCCCCTGCACCCCTGTCGTCCCACGAGATCGAGCGGTAACTGTGGCCACGCTGAACCAATGGGTCGCCGGATCCCGGCCCCGCACCCTGCCCGCGTCCCTCGTTCCCGTCGTCGTCGGCACCGGCGTCGCCATCGGCGCGGACCACGCCATCTGGTGGCGGGCGCTGCTGGCTGCGTTCGTCGCGCTCGTCCTGCAGATCGGCGTGAACTACTCCAACGACTACAGCGACGGCGTCCGCGGCACCGACGAGGACCGCGTCGGGCCGCTGCGCCTCGTCGGCTCGAAGGTCGCGCCGCCCAAGCAGGTCCTCGCCGCCGCGCTCGGCTGCTTCCTGGCCGCCGCCGTGGCCGGGCTGGTGCTCGCCGCCGTCACGACCTGGTGGCTGCTGCTGGTCGGCGCGGTCGCGATCCTCGCCGCGTGGTTCTACACCGGCGGCAAGACCCCCTACGGGTACCGGGCCCTCGGCGAGGTGTCGGTCTTCGTGTTCTTCGGCCTCGTCGCCGTCGTCGGCACCGTGTACGTGCAGGCCGAGGAGCTGCCGTGGGAGGGCTGGCTGGCGGCGGTGCCGGTCGGCCTGCTCGCCTGCGCGCTGCTGGTCGCCAACAACCTGCGCGACATCCCCACCGACCGCGAGTCCGGCAAGCGGACCCTCGCGGTGGTGCTCGGCGACCGCCGGACCCGGATCCTGTACGCCGCGTGCGCGGCGCTGCCGTTCATGTTCGTGCTGGCGCTGGCCGCGCCGCACCCGTGGGTGCTGATCGCGCTGCTCGCGGCGCCGCTGTCGATCCCGCCGACGCAGAAGGTGCTCGGCGGCGCGTCCGGTCCCGCGCTGATCCCGGTGCTGGGCGAGACCGGCCGCCTCCAGATCGCCTACGGCCTGCTGCTCGCCATCGGCCTGGCGCTCTGAACCGTCCGGTCGCGGCCCGGATCGGCGGCAGCAGCCACGCCGAAGCCCGCCGTCCCACGGGAAGGTGAACGCGGAGACGGCGGGCTCAGGGCGGCGCTAAAGGGCGCCGGTCAGGCCAGGCTCCAGTCGATCTCGGGCTGGCCGGCGTCGACCAGCGCCTTGTTCACGGCGCTGAACGGGCGCGTCCCGAAGAACTTCTTCGCGCTCAGCGGGCTCGGGTGCGCGGACTCGATCACGGTGTGCTGCGGGCCGGTGATGAGCCGCGCCTTCTTGCGCGCGTACGCGCCCCACAGCACGAACACCACGCGGTCGGTCTTGTCGTTCAGCGCGCGGATCGCGGCGTCGGTGAAGTCCTCCCAGCCCTTGCCCGCGTGCGACCCGGCGTCCCCGCCGCGCACGGTCAGCACCGCGTTCAGCAGCAGGACGCCCTGGTCGGCCCACGGGGTGAGGTCGCCGGACACGGCGGGCGGGATCTCCAGGTCGGACGCCATCTCCTTGTAGATGTTGCGCAGCGACGGGGGCAGCCGGACGCCGTCGCGGACGCTGAAGCTGAGCCCGTGCGCCTGGCCCGGGCCGTGGTAGGGGTCCTGTCCGAGGATCAGCACGCGGGCCCGGTCGAACGGGCAGTGCCGGAACGCGTTGAACAGGTCCTCGCGCGGCGGGTACACGGTCTGCCCGTCGTACTCCCCCGCCACGAAGGCGCCCAGCGCGGCGGTGGCGACCGGGTCGAGCAGCGGGTCGAGCCGCTGCCGCCAGTCGGCGGGGAGCAGTTCCATCAGGTCGAGGGACATCGTCCGTGCCTCCGGGGAAGGTGATCTCCAGTTGAGGGAACAGTAGCGCCGGGCACCGACACGCTGGGGGGCGAATGCGAGGGACGGACCGGGCCCCTCCCTAGGATTCTGCGATATGCCCGACTCCCCCCGAGCGCGCCTCACCGGCGCCGTCGGGCGTGCCCGCGCGTCCGCCCTGCTCGTCCCGGTCCTGCTGCTCGGCCTCGCCGCGGGGTGCGGCGGGTCGTCCGGGCCGGTGACGCTCACGGTACTGGCATCCTCGTCGCTCACGGAGGTGCTCGGCGAGATGGGCACGGCCTACCGCCAGTCGCACCCGGACGTCCGGGTGCGGGCGGAGTTCGGCGGCTCGACGGAGATGGCCGAGCGGCTCTCCGAACGCGACCCCGGCGACGTGCTGGCGACCGCGGACAGTGCCAGCCTGGACCAGGCCGACCGGTACCTGGACGGCCACCGCCGCGCCATCGCCGCGACCGCGCTGACGATCGCCGTCGGCCCCGGCAACCCCAAGCGCGTCCGCGGCCTGGCCGACCTGGAGCGGCGCGGGCTGCGGGTCGTCGCCGGAGCCGCGTCGGTGCCGATCGGCCGCTACACCCGCCAGGCGTTCGCGAAGGCGGGGGTGAGCGTCCGGACGAGCGCCGAGGAGATCAGCTCCCGGGCCGTGCTGGACCAGATCCGGATCGGCGACGCCGACGCGGGCGTGGTCTACGTCACCGACCTGCGGTCCGCCGGGGTCGCGGTCAGCAGCGTGCCGATCCCGGCCGACGAGAACGTCACCGCGACCTATTCCGCGGCGGCCGTCAAGGACGGCCCCCACCTCCGCGACGCCGAGGAGTTCGTGGCCTGGCTGCTCACGTCCGAGGCGCAGCGGCTCTTCAACAAGTACGGGTTCACCACCCCCACCGGGCCGCAGTGACCCGCGCCACACCCGGACTGTGCGTTCGCCCACCGCTGATACGGCACGGGAACGTCTCGTAGGGGAATCCCGTTTACCTCCCCGGAGCCCCGAACCGGGATTCCGTTGAAGCCGATCGCCCGTGCCACCCGCGGGCGATGCGTACCGGGAGATGCCAGACGTGCCGTCCAAGCGACCCGCGCCACAGCCGAGCGAGGCGGCGGCGCAGCGTGCAGGTTCCGCGGAGCGCGACCGGCGCGAGTCGGTGCCGCCGCGCAACGACCCCGACCGGCCCTGGCGCGCCGAGGGCGTGCCCGAGCGGCCGAAGAAGGCCGGCGGCGGCTTCGGCGGCTGGCGTCCCCGCCGCAACACGTCCCTGTTCTGGCTGCTGCTGCTCGTGGTGTTCGGGCTGAGCTACGTCTCGATGCACTACACCGGGCAGCAGGACAAGGTGAGCGTCCCGTACACCGCCTTCACCCAGCAGGTGCAGGCCGGGAACGTCAAGGACGTGTACACCAAGGGCTACCAGATCCAGGGCAAGCTGAAGAGCGCGCAGCAGGTGCCCGGGCAGAAGGACCCGAAGAAGACCTACACGGCGTTCGAGACGCTGCGTCCGGCGTTCGCCGACGACAAGATCTACACCGAGATGGTGAACAAGGGCGTCGAGGTCGAGGCGAAGCCCGTCAACGAGGACCGCGGCCTGCTCGCGAACCTGGCGCTGTCGCTGCTGCCGACGCTGCTGTTCGTCGGCCTGTGGATCGGCGTCATGGTGTGGCTGCAGCGCCGGATGACCGGCGGCGGTGGCGGCGGCCTCATGGGCGGCTTCGGCCGCTCGCCGAAGCCCGTCGCACCCGACGAGAAGCGCGCCACGTTCGCCGACGTCGCCGGCATCGACGAGGTCGAGGCGGAGCTCAGCGAGGTCGTCGACTTCCTCAAGGACCCCGGCAAGTACCGCCGGATGGGCGCCCGCGTCCCGCGCGGCGTGCTGCTCACCGGCGCGCCCGGCACCGGCAAGACGCTGCTGGCCCGCGCCGTCGCCGGCGAGGCGAACGTGCCGTTCTACTCCGCCGCCGCGTCGGAGTTCATCGAGATGGTCGTCGGCGTCGGCGCCGCCCGCGTCCGCGAGCTGTTCACCGAGGCCCGCAAGACCGCCCCGTCGATCATCTTCATCGACGAGATCGACACGATCGGCCGGGCCCGCGGCAGCGGCGCCAGCCTCGGCGGCCACGACGAGCGCGAGCAGACGCTGAACCAGATCCTCACCGAGATGGACGGGTTCTCCGGCTCCGAGGGCGTCGTCGTCATCGCCGCCACGAACCGTCCCGACATCCTCGACCCGGCGCTGATGCGACCGGGCCGGTTCGACCGGCAGGTCGCCGTCTCGCCGCCCGACCTGGACGGCCGCGTCGCGATCCTGCGGGTGCACACCCGCGAGGTGCCGCTCGGCGGCGACGCCGACATCCTCTCGGTCGCGCGGATGACCCCCGGCATGACGGGCGCCGAGCTGGCCAACCTCGTCAACGAGGCCGCGCTGCTCGCCGTCAAGCGGGAGAAGGGCGCGGTCGACATGGACGACTTCCAGACCGCGCTGGAGAAGGTGCAGCTCGGCACCCGGCGGGCGCTGGTCATGCCGTACGAGGAGCGGCGCCGCACGTCCTACCACGAGTCCGGGCACGGGCTGCTCGGCATGCTGCAGCCGGGCGCCGACCCCGTCCGCAAGATCACGATCGTGCCGCACGGCCGGGCGCTCGGCGTCACCGTGTCCACGCCCGACAGCGACCGCTACGCCTACGACGAGCGGTACCTGCGCGGCCGGATCATCGGCGCGCTCGGCGGGATGGCCGCCGAGGAGCTGGTGTTCGGCGTGATCACCACGGGGTCGGAGAGCGACCTGGAGCAGGTCACCAAGATCGCTCGCGGGATGGTGGGCCGCTGGGGCATGTCGCCGAAGGTCGGCCCGCTGTCGATCCTGCCGTCCGACGGCATGGAGCCGATGGGCCAGTACGCCGCCCAGGGCACCCTGGACGCCGTGGACCTGGAGGCCCGCCGCATCGTCGACGAGTGCTACGCCGAGGCCCTCGAGACCCTGCGCGCGCACCGCGACCAGCTCGACTCGCTCGCCGCCGCGCTGCTGGAGGCCGAGACCCTCGACGAGGAGGCCGCCTACTCCGCCGCGGGCATCACCCGCAGCATCACCGAGGTCGACCTCTCCAAGACCCCCACGCGCGGCTAGCCCGCGCCGACGCGGGGCAGGCCGATCGGGTTCGGGAAGGGCATCTCGCCCGCGTCGGCCACGGCCCGTGCCGCGGGGACGAGGCGGTCGTAGAGGGCCTTCGGGTCGTCCAGGACGCGGTAGGGCGGCGCGGCGAGCGCGTCGGTGCGCTCCTCGATGCGGGCCTTGAGGGCGCGTCCCGCGCCGGTGGCGGTGCCGCCGTCCACGAGGCCGCGGGCCGCGAGGGCGTCCGCCGCCTCGTCCCACTGCTCGCGCGTCCAGCCCCGGGCCGCCAGCATCTGGTCGAGGACGACCGCGCCGACGGCGGCGGCGAGGACGTTCGAGGTCAGGCCGTCGAGGCCCTCGCTCGCCAGGACGGCCACGTGACCGTCGCCGCGATGCTCGCGCAGCGCCGTGGCGGCCTGCCAGAGCGCCTCGACGGGGTCGTCGGGGACGTCCAGGTCGCGGTTGGCGCCGAACAGGGGGCGACCCGCCGCGTCCGCCTCCTCGACCGCCCGGCGCAGCAGCGGCGCCACCTCGGCGGCGGCCGGTTCGATGCCCGGGACGATCCTGCGGAGGGCCCGCGCCGCCGCCACGCCCCGCACCGCGAGGATGCTCTCCGGCGAGGCGAAGCGCCACGCGTCCGGGACGGCCCGCCGCACCCGCGACGGATGGAACCCGAAGAACGTCGCCTCCACCACGCCCGCCGGCACCGCGCCGAGCGGGGCGCCGCGGCTGCCGAAGTAGCCCATCCAGAAGCCCTTCAGCCCCACGTCCTTGTTCGCCTCCAGGCACTCCGGGGAGAAGTACGTCACCGCGTGCAGCGGCTCCAGGACCGTCCACAGGTCGCGCGCGATCGAGTCGTCCACCCGACGAACGTTAAGGCCGCGCTTCCGCGCGCGACAACCCGGTCACATCCGGCGCGGCTGATCCGTCAGTGTGGTGGAACGTGGCCGACGAGGGGGGAACGATGGACGAGCGCGACTTCCTGGCGCACCGGTTCGAGGAGCACCGGACGCATCTGAAGGCCGTCGCCTACCGGATGCTCGGATCGCTGGCGGAGGCGGACGACGCCGTCCAGGAGGCGTGGCTGCGGCTGAGCAGGTCCGACACCGGCGCCGTCGCGAACCTCGGCGGATGGCTCACGACCGTCGTCGGGCGGGTGTGCCTGGACATGCTGCGATCCCGCACGTCCCGCCGCGAGGACCCCATCGACGAGCGCCTGCCCGACCCGGTGATCGCGCCGGCGTCCGGCACCGACCCCGAGCAGGAGGCGCTGCTCGCCGACTCCGTCGGCCTCGCGCTGCTGGTCGTGCTGGAGTCGCTGTCGCCCGCCGAGCGGCTCGCGTTCGTCCTGCACGACACGTTCGCCGTGCCGTTCGAGGACATCGCGCCGATCGTGGGCCGGTCCCCGGAGGCGGCACGGCAGCTCGCCAGCCGGGCCCGCCGCCGGGTCCGGGGCGCGGCGCCCGTCCCGGAGCGCGACCGGGCCCGCCAGCGCGCCGTCGTCGACGCGTTCCACGCCGCGGCGCGCGGCGGGGACTTCGAGGCCCTCGTCGCGGTCCTCGACCCGGACGTGGAACTGCGCGCCGACCTCGGCGCCGCCGGGTGGCAGCACCTGCGCGGCGCCCGCATCGTCGCCGACCAGGCGGTCACCTTCAGCCGCAGCGCGGCGTACACCTCGCGTCCCGCGCTGGTCAACGGGACCGCCGGGGTCATCTCGATGGACGGCGACCGCCCCGCGTCGGTGCTGTCGTTCACCGTCGCCGGCGGCCGGATCGTCGCGATCGACATCCTCGCCGACCCGGTCCGGCTGGAGCGCCTCGACCTCGCCGTCCTGGACTGACGCGACTTCCCCGGCCCGTCGTGGGTAGGACGGGCCGGGGAGGGAGCGCCATGGAGATCCCCAAGCGGCCCGCGCCGCCGTCGGGGCTGCGCCGGACCCTGTTCCGGCTGCCGGTCCACCTGTACCGGATGGGCCTGGGCCCGCTGTTCGGTGACCGCTTCCTGCTCCTCGAACACGTCGGCCGCGCGTCCGGCGAGCCGCGGCAGGCGGTCGTCGAGGTCGTCGAGCACACCGGGGACGACTACATCGTGTGCTCCGGCTTCGGCCCCCGGGCCGACTGGTACCGCAACCTGCTGAAGACGCCGCGGGCGACCGTCCAGGTGGGGCGCGGTCGGTTCGCCGTGACGGCCCGTCCCCTGGACGCCGAGGAAGGCGGGGAGCTGATGATCCGCTACGCGCCGCGCCATCCCCGGGCCACCGCGAGGCTCCTCCGCTACATGGGCTTCATCGTCGACGGCACCAAGGACGACTACCGGCGCGTGGGCCGCGAGCTCCCCTTCGTCCGCCTGTCCCGCGTCCGCTAGAGCGTGGTGGGGAGCGCCTCAACGGTGAGCGTGGACATCGACTGGAGGGCCTTCAGGACGGCGGGGTGCGGCACCGCGTGGACCGTCGGCAGCACGGGCACCGACGGGTACGCGAGCCGGTCCTCCGACGCGGAGAACTCCACGTGGACCTCGTCGTTGTTGCCGCGCGGGTCGAGAAGGACCCACCGGTCGTCGATCAGGGCCGCGCTGAGCCCGTGGACGAACCCGTCCACCAGCTGGTAGCACAGACCCGCCTGGATGCCCCCGGCCCGCAGCAGAGCGACGTAGGCGTTCGACTTGGCGTAGCAGAGGCCGGTCCGCTGCTCCAGGACGTCGGAGGCCCGCCAGGTGACGCGGTCGTCGCCGGCGTCCATCGAATGCGGCACCCGGTCTCGGACGTGCTCGAACGCCGCGCGGGCGTAGGCGACGTCGTCGCCGGTGCGCAGGTCCGAGGCGATCTGCTGGACGAGCGGATGCTCGATGTCGATCGCCTCGGACGCGGCGAGGTAGTCCCAGGGCTCGGCGGCGAACTCCATCACAGGCCGAGCAGCGACTCGATGCCCACGGTGAGCCGGTCGGAGGCGTCCACGACCTTGCGGACGGCCAGCAGCACCCCCGGCATGAACGACTCGCGGTTCATCGAGTCGTGCCGGATGGTGAACAGCTCGCCGTGCCCGCCCAGCACGACCTCCTGGTGCGCGATGGCCCCGGACAGCCGGACGGCATGCACGTGGATCCCGTCGACGTCGGCGCCGCGGGCGCGGTCGAACTCCTCGGTGGTGGCGTCCGGCGGCGGCGCGACCCCCGCCTCCGCGCGGGCGGCGGCGACCAGCTCGGCGGTGCGGTACGCGGTGCCGGACGGGGCGTCCACCTTGTTCGGGTGGTGCAGTTCGACGATCTCCACGGACTCGAAGAACGGGGCGGCCTTCTGCGCGAAGTGCATCATCAGCACCGCGCCGATGCCGAAGTTCGGGGCGATGAGCACGTTCGGGCCCTTGCCGCCGGTCAGCCACGACCGGACCGTGTCGAGCCGCGACGGGTCGAACCCGGTGGTGCCGACGACGGCGTGCAGCCCGTGGTCCACGCACCACTTGAGGTTGTCCATGACGACGGCCGGGCGGGTGAAGTCGACGACCACCTCGGCGGCGGTCAGCGGCTCCCGGTCGTCGTCCTGGTCGACGGCCGCGACGAGCTCCATGTCGTCCGCGCCCTGCACGGCCCGGCACACCTCGGCCCCCATGCGGCCGCGCGAGCCCAGCACCCCAACCTTGATCACGTGTTCCTCCCGATGCAGCGTGCGACGAGCCTACCGGCCCGGACGCCGCCTCCCGCGCGTCAGTCCCGGTCGTCGCCGGCGACGAACAGGTTGAGCAGCCAGCTCACCACGCCGATGATGATCGCCCCCCAGAACGCGGGCCAGAACCACTCCACGTGGAACGGCACGTCCAGCTCCCCGGCCACCCAGCTGGTCAGCATGAGCAGCCCCGCGTTCACCACCAGCGCGATCAGCCCCAGCGTGATGATGTAGAACACGCAGCCGAGCACCTTGATGACCGGCTTCAGCACCGCGTTGATGATCCCGAAGATCACCGCGACGACGAGCAGCGTGAGCACCTTCTCGCCCGTGCTGCCGCCCCGCACGTCGATGCCGTCCACCACGGCGGCCGCCACCCACAGCGCGATCGCGGAGATGAGCACCCGAATGAGGATCTTCACCCCGCCCCGATACCCGGACGCCCCTCGTCCCTAACCGAGCCGCCGACTGAACACGCCGGCGGAAGCCCAGAGCTCAGCCACGGCCACGGGCAGGCCCGCGGAGCGAGCGCTAGCGAGCGCAGCGAGCATGCCCGACGACGGACGACGCGTTTCGCGCGGAGCTCTAGCGGAGCGGGAAACGCGTCGTCCGTCGCAACGGGGGTTCCAGGGGGTCGCCCCCCTGGGCTAGCTCAGCCGGTCTCCGACGGGGCCGATGACGGTGAGGGCCTGGGGGGCGGCGAGGATCTCGCCGGCGACGGCGCGGACGTCGTCGAGGGTGACGGCCTCGATGCAGGCGAGGACGTCGTCGACGGGCAGCAGCGACTCGTACACCAGCTCGCTCTTGCCGATGCGGCTCATCCGGGAGCCGGTGTCCTCCAGGCCGAGGACCATGGCGCCGCGCAGCTGGCCCTTGCCGCGTTCGAGCTCCTCCTCGGTGAGGCTCTGCTCGGCGGCGCGGCCCACCTCGTCGCGGCAGATCGACAGGACCTCCTCGACCTTGCCGGGCTGGCAGCCGGCGTAGACGCCGAAGATGCCGGAGTCGGCGTACTGGGCGGTGTAGCTGTACACCGAGTAGGCCAGGCCGCGCTTCTCGCGGATCTCCTGGAAGAGGCGGGACGACATGCCGCCGCCGAGCGCCGCGTTGAGGACGCCGAGGGCGAAGCGGCGGTCGTCGGTGCGGCAGACGCCGGGGACGCCGAGGACGATGTGCGCCTGCTCGGTGTCCTTGTCGATGATGACGGTGCGGGGGTCGACGGCCGCGGCGGGCCCGCCGACGCGGGGCGGGGCGGGCTCGGCGTCGCCGGTCAGGTGCCCGGCGAACGCGTCCGACACCAGCCGGACGACCTCGTCGTGGTCGATGTTCCCGGCGACGGACACCACCAGGTTGGACGGGGTGTAATGCTCCCGGTAGTAGCCGTGGATGCGGTCGCGGGACAGCGCGTTGATCGAGTCCTCGGTGCCGAGGATGGGGCGGCCGAGCGGGGTGTCGCCGTACAGCGCGGTGGCGAACTCGTCGTGGATGAGGTCGCCGGGGTCGTCGTCGCGCATGTGGATCTCTTCGAGGATCACGCCGCGCTCGGCCTCGACGTCCTCGGGCCGGTTCACCGAGTCGGCGACCATGTCGGACACGACGTCGACGGCGAGCGGGAGGTCGGAGTCCAGCACCCGCGCGTAGTAGCAGGTGTACTCCTTGGCGGTGAACGCGTTGAGGTCGCCGCCGACCGCGTCGATCGCGGCGGAGATCTCCAGCGCCGACCGCCGCTTCGTGCCCTTGAACAGCACGTGCTCGAGGTAGTGGCTGGCGCCGGCGTCCGCGGGCGCCTCGTCGCGGGACCCGACGGCCGACCAGACGCCGAACGCCGCGGACCGCACCGCCGGCGTCGACTCGGTGATGATCCGCAGCCCGCCGGGCAGCACGGTGCGGCGGACCGCGCCGGCGTCGTCGGTGTGGATCGTGGTGGTGGTGCCGGGCTCCTGCGCCCGCGCCGGCAGGGTCACGGTGTCGCTCGCATTCGGTGGTGGTCCGGGGACGGGACGGTTCGGGGGGCGGAAAGCGGCCGACCGGCCTGCCCGGGGCGGGCAGGCCGGTCGGTCATCGCGTGCTCGGTCAGGAGTTGCGCTGGCCGGCGTCGTCGGAGCCGCGGCGGGTGCGGCGGCGGCGCGGGGCGCGCTTGTCGCCGTCCTCGCGGCGCTCGCGGCGCTCACCGGAGTCGCCCGCGTCGCCGTCGGCCTCGGCGGCCGCGGCGGGCTCGCCGCCGTCGGCGCGCTCGGCGGCCTCGCGCTCGATCACCTCGACCGGCACCAGCGACAGCTTGCCGCGCTGGTCGATCTCGGTGACCTCGACCTGGATCTTCTCGCCGACGCCCATCACGTCGTCGACGTTCTCGATCCGGGCGCCGCCGTGCAGCTTGCGGATCTGCGAGACGTGCAGCAGGCCGTCCTTGCCGGGCAGCAGCGACACGAACGCGCCGAACGTGGTGGTCTTGACGACGGTGCCGAGGAACCGCTCGCCGACCTCCGGCATGTGCGGGTTCGCGATCGCGTTGATCGCGGTCCGCGCCGCCTCGGCGGACGGGCCGTCGGTCGCGCCGACGTAGATGGTGCCGTCGTCCTCGATCGTGATGTCCGCGCCGGTGTCGTCCTGGATCGAGTTGATCATCTTGCCCTTCGGGCCGATGACCTCGCCGATCTTGTCGACCGGGACCTTGATGGTGATGATCCGCGGCGCGTTCGGGCTCATCTCGGCGGGCGCCTCGATGGCCTCCTGCATCACGTCCAGGATCGCCAGGCGGGCGCCCTTGGCCTGCTTCAGCGCGGCGGCCAGCACCGAGGCGGGGATGCCGTCGAGCTTGGTGTCGAGCTGCAGCGCGGTGATCAGGTCGCGGGTGCCCGCGACCTTGAAGTCCATGTCGCCGAACGCGTCCTCGGCGCCGAGGATGTCGGTGAGGGTGACGTACTCGTCGCCCTCGTTGATCAGGCCCATCGCGATGCCCGCCACCATCTGCTTGAGCGGGACGCCCGCGTCCAGCAGCGACATGGTGGACGCGCAGACCGAGCCCATCGAGGTGGAGCCGTTGGACCCGAGGGCCTCCGACACCTGCCGGATCGCGTACGGGAACTCCTCGCGCGACGGCAGCACCGGGATCAGCGCGCGCTCGGCGAGCGCGCCGTGCCCGATCTCGCGGCGCTTGGGCGAGCCCACCCGGCCGGTCTCGCCGGTGGAGTACGGCGGGAAGTTGTAGTTGTGCATGTAGCGCTTGGTGCGCTCGGGGTTCAGCGTGTCGATCATCTGCTCCATGCGGAGCATGTTCAGCGTCGTCACGCCGAGGATCTGCGTCTCGCCGCGCTCGAACAGCGCCGACCCGTGCACCCGCGGGAGGACGTGCGCCTCGGCGGTGAGCTGGCGGATGTCCTTCAGCCCGCGGCCGTCGATGCGCAGCCCGTCGCGGATGACCCGCTCGCGGACCAGCTTCTTGGTGACGGCGCGGTAGGCGGCGGAGATCTCCTTCTCGCGGCCCTCGAACTGCTCGGCGAGCTTCTCCTGCGCGGCGGCCTTGATCTCGTCGAGGCGGCTCTCGCGCTCCTGCTTGCCGGCGATCGTCAGCGCCTGCGCGAGGTCGCCGCTGACGGCGTCGGTGACGGCGGCGAGCACGTCGTCCTGGTAGTCCAGGAAGATCGGGTACTCGGCGGTCTCCTTCGCGGCGACGGCCGCGAGGTCGCTCTGCGCCTGGCACAGCACCTTGATGAACGGCTTGGCCGCCTCCAGGCCCTGCGCGACGGTCTCCTCGGTCGGGGCGGTCGCGCCCTCGCCGACGAGCTTGATGGTGTCGCGGGTGGACTCCGCCTCCACCATCATGATCGCGACGTCGCCGTCCTCCAGCACCCGGCCGGCGACGACCATGTCGAAGGTCGCGCGCTCCAGCTCGGGGTGGGTCGGGAAGCCGACCCACTGGCCGTCGATCAGCGCGACGCGGACGCCGCCGATCGGGCCGGAGAACGGCAGGCCGGCCAGCTGGGTGGACATCGACGCGGCGTTGATCGCCACGACGTCGTACAGGTGGTCGGGGTGCAACGCCATGATCGTCTCGACGATCTGGATCTCGTTGCGCAGCCCCTTGCGGAACGACGGCCGCAGCGGCCGGTCGATCAGCCGGCAGGTCAGGATCGCGTCCTCGGACGGGCGCCCCTCGCGGCGGAAGAACGAGCCGGGGATGCGCCCGGCCGCGTACATCCGCTCCTCGACGTCCACGGTCAGCGGGAAGAAGTCCAGGTTCTCCTTGGGCTTCTTCGACGCGGTGGTCGCCGACAGCACCATCGTCTCGTCGTCGAGGTAGGCGACGGCGGAACCGGCCGCCTGGCGGGCCAGCCGGCCCGTCTCGAACCGGATGGTGCGGGTGCCGAACGTGCCGTTGTCGATCACGGCCTCGGTGCTCTGCGCTCCGTCGATGCGCACGGCTTCTGTCACGGGAAACCTCCTCAGGTTTCGGCGTCGGACCTCGCGGCCGTTTCCCGTGGCTTGTCACGCTGCCGGTCTTCGATCGAAGCACCCGGATCGTCAGGCCCGCCGATGCGGCGAGACGGATCCGGAAGCCACTACCGAGGACCGGCCCGCACCAGCGGTGTCCGCGAGGCTCTTCTCTTCGGTTCTTACCCCCGGACGGGACGTCGCTGCCCCGTCCGGGTCACAGAAAGAGAGGGAGCGGCCCGGCGGGCCACTCCCTCACCGTGCTAGCGGCGCAGACCGAGTCGCTCGATCAGCTGCCGGTAGCGGTTGATGTCCTTGTTGCTCAGGTACTTCAGGAGCCGGCGACGACGGCCGACCAGCAGCAGCAGGCCGCGGCGGCTGTGGTGGTCGTGCTTGTGCTCCTTGAGGTGCTCGGTCAGATCGTTGATGCGGCGCGTCAGCAGCGCGACCTGGACCTCCGGGGATCCGGTGTCACCCTCAGTGGTCGCGTACTCGGCGATGATCTGGTTCTTCGTGGCGGTGTCGAGCGACACGTGGCTCCTTCGATGAGATCGTCACCCGCAGATCCGGGCCCGGTGGGCGCTCGGGTCCGCATGGTGCGTTTTGAGAGGTGGCGAGCCGCATGAGGGTGCAGCTCGGCCGCGCCGGGACCCACCCGGCGACTCTTCACCGTACCATGCTGTGTTGGCTGCAATCCCGGCCCAAGGGCCTCGCCTGGCGGCTCGGCCCTTGACCGTGATTGGGCGAGCGCGAACTCGCTTCGCGAGCTTCCCGGTGGGGC